>CAMEHJ010000059.1 GCA_945917385.1 uncultured bacterium | reverse complement strand
GAGCGCGCGGGAATTGCCGTTCCCTCCCGCTGCCGCAGCGCCGAGTGCGGCTGGTGCCGCTCAAAGCTCGTGTCCGGCAAGGTGTATATCCCCGAAAAGACCGACGGCCGGCGCAGAGCGGATGTGGAGTTCAACTACATCCACCCCTGCTCAAGCTTTGCCATGTCCGACCTTGTGCTTGACGTTCCGAACAGCACCGTTAAATAGACCGTGCCGGGCAAAAAATATGCGCGGCATTGCACACCGCGATGATTGCATAGAAAAACACCGCCGTTTCGGCGGTGTTTTCTGCGTTTTGGTATTTTAGCGCGCGGTCTTTACCGCCGCCATTGCGTCGACCTCGGCGGAGATGGTCTCACCGTCAAAGGTGTTTATCATAAAGATGCGGCTCTGCATATCGGGAGTGAGGATGCACAGGGGGTTGGAGGAATACTGCTCCGGCAGATACTCGACAGCGGCCTTGTTGAAGCAGACGTAGGGGAAGGCCTCGGTGAGCTTTGCGGAGACATCGGGGCGCAGCAGGTAGTTGAGGAAGAGCTGCGCCTCGGTCTTGTGCTTGGAGCCCTTGAGCACGACCATCGTGTCAACGGACAATGACACAGGCTCCTTGTCGAGCACGGGGACAAGCTTGTCGTTTTCAAACATCGCCTGCATTGCGTTGCCGCTGTACATATAGGCGACTGCAGCCTCGCCGCGGATCATGCTGTCGCGCACGTCGGCGGGGAGGGAGTAGGCCTTGACGTTCTTGTTGATGGAGATGAGCCAGTCTCTTGCCGCGTCAATGGCGGCCTGGTCGGTGGTGAGGGGGTCGTTGCCGGTGGCGAGGAAGCCGCAGCAGATGTTGCCCTGGGTGTCGTCGGAGAAGAGGATGTTGTTCGCGTACTTAGGGTCCTCAAGGTCCTTGTAGCTGTTTGCGGAAACGCCAAGCTCGGCAATCTTGTCAGTGTTGCCCATCCAGAGCGCGACGGTGCCCATGTAGGGGATGGTGTACTTGCCCTCGGGGTCGTAGGAGAGAGTGCGGTAGGCATCGTCGATATTGGTAATATTGGTAATGACGCTCATGTCAAGCTCTTCAATGAGGTCGTTTTCGAGCATAGCCTCAATGTAGAAGTTGGAGGGGACGGCGATGTCGTACTCGCCGTTGTTGCCGGCGAGCAGCTTTGCGAGCATCTCGTCGTTGGACTCAAAGGTCGTCTCGATGACCTTGATGCCGTACTCCTTCTCAAAGCCCTCAAGGACTTCGGGCAGCATATATTCGGACCAGTTGTAGAGATAAATCTCTTTTGCGTAACCGTCAGCCGTGGTAGCATTGCTGTTTCCGCCGCAGCCGGCGAGCAGGGAAGAAGCCATGACCACGCAAAGGACAAGGGTGACGAGTTTTACCTTCTTCATTTCAGTTTTCTCCTTTCAATGCGGACTCCCAAAAGCCGCACACGCAAATTTTATTTATATGATGAACCGATTTTACGGAATCATATCATCTTATACATCTGCCTGCCGGATATCCACGTCTCCGCGACCTCGCAGCGGTAAAGCTCCTCACGCGGCATTTCGAATACATCCTCCGTCAGCACGACGAAGTCCGCGTCCTTTCCCTTTTCGAGAGAGCCTTTTCTGTCCTCCAGCCTGAGCTGAAAAGCCCCGCCGCGCGTCAGAATATCGAGCGCTTCGCGAACGCCGATGCGCTCCTTTTCGTTCAGCGGGGGGTACGCGCTGTTTCCCGGTTCGGTGCGGTTTACCATTGTGTGCAGGGAATCCATCGTCCTCGGCGGAACGGTGACGGGAAAGTCGCTCGCCTGACTGAGACTGATGCCGTGCGAGAGCAGGGACTTCACCGGGTATTCGTTCGCGGCACGGTACTCCCCCAGATAGGGCAGCTCTATCTCGTCATAATAGACGGGGTTCAGGATGTGCCAGTAGGGGTTTACGGCGGCGACGATGTTGTTATCCGCCATGCGCTTCATCTGGTCGTCCCAGAGAAGCTGGACGTGCGTGAGCGCGTTTCTGAAGCCGCCGGGGAACTATCCGAGCGTATTTTGCGCGCGCTCGTATGCGTTTATGGCGATATCGGAGGCGGCGTCCCCGATGACATGGGTGTGAACGTCAAGGCCCTCCTGCATCGCGCGAAGAACGAAATTGTCCATCACCGCCTGAGAGGTGATCGCCTCGCCCCTGTCGCCGGGCGCGTCCGAGTAATCCTCACGCAAAAACGCGGTGTGGCACTCGATAACGCCGTCCACGAAGAATTTCGCCGTCGTAAGACGGACATTTTTGCAGTCCTTGAGATTATCCCGTGTCCGGAGCATCGTCCTGAAATCCTCTTCGATATCTTCCACGGGGTCGAGCGTGTAGCCGAGACGGCAGGTGAGGAAAAGCTCATTTCGCTCGTCGAGCAGCTTGTAGCCCTCGGCGCGCACATCGTAGTCGTGACTGCTGTCGAAAATCGGCTCAAAGCATATGGTTATGCCGTTTGAAAGGGCAATGTCCTGATAGTATTTGATGGCCTGCGCGTACTTCTCCGCGCTCATCGGCTCAAGAACGTCCCGCACAAGCCCCATCGCGGCCGACTCCTTGAGCCAGCCTGTGGCCCGCCCGTCGGGATAGCGCACGATGCCGGACTCGGCAGGCTCGTCATGCACCTCGTGCGCGTTTATCAGCTCCAGAACCATGGAGTTTACCCAGCGGGAGTGGTGGTCGGATGCGACCATGATGACGGGCCTGCCGGCGCAGACGCTGTCAAGGAGCTTTGCCGTCGGCCCACCTTCTCCGAAAACGCCGTTGTCGTAGCCGCTGCCGAAAATCACCTTATCCTCCGGGTGAGTATGCGCATACTCGGCAATCTTCTCAAGATAGGCGGCGGGGTCCGTCTCATGGCCGAGCGCGACGCCGAAAACCATCTCGCCCGAACAGCTTATGTGCGCGTGACCCTCAACCATTCCGGGAACGATAAGGCCGGACTTTTCTAAAACGGGCGTGCTGTCATCCATAAACTCACGCACGTCCGAAAGCTCGCCCACGGCGAGAAGCTTTCCGTCCTTCACAGCCATGGCGTGCGCGATGCGCCCGCCTAAGTCTGCGGTTTAAATTTTACCTTTGATAACAAAATCTGCGTTCAATTTCGTATTCCTTCCGTGATTATAGCCTCAATCGGGGTGCTTTCTGCGCCATGCGCGAAGAATAAGCGTGTACAAGAGCCATCCCGCCAGAACCGCGAAGATGAACAGCGTTGTAACGGCGTAGACGTTCGTGGAAATCTTGCCGCGAACCATGCCGTAAACCTTGACGGGGAAGGGGATTTGCCCCGCACCGGAGACGAAGTAGCTGATGATAACGTCGTCGATAGAGAGCGTAATGGACATGAACGCACCCGCGAGTATACCGGGGGCGAGCATCGGCAGCGTCACCCGCCTGAGCGTGTGCCACTCGTTTGCGCCGAGATCCATCGCCGCCTCCTCGATGGAGCGGTCGAAGTCCGCTATTCTCGCGCGGAGCGTGATGATAACGAAGGGCAGGCAGAACGTGACGTGGGCGAAAACCAGCGTGCCGAAGCCCATGCTCATGCCCATGCGGCTGAAGGTCGCAAGCGAGGCAAGACCGATAACAAGCTCCGGAATGACGAGCGGGATGTAGAGCATACCGTTCAGGTATTTTTTCAGCTTGAAATCGTATCTGTAAGTGCCGATGGTGGCCAAGGTGCCGAACACGACGGAGATGAGCGTTGACACAAGCGCAAGCTTAACCGACAGCCACATATTGCGCCAGAGCGAATCCCCACTCAGCACCGCGCCGAACCACTTGAGCGTGAAGCCCTGAAACGTGAGGTTATCGGGGTTTTTGTTGAACGAGTACATGATGACGACGAGTATCGGCATATACAAAAACAGATACACGAGCGTCATATAAATCACGGACGGGCGGCCGAGCTTTTTCCTGTTTTCTCTTTCCATACTGCCCTCCCGTCACGCAAGGTCGTCAAGGTCGCCGACCTTGGAGTAGAGCTTCAGAACGACAAGCGTGAAAATGATAAGAATGACGGAGAACGCCGCGCCGAGGGGCCAGTTTCTCGCAACGAGAAACTGGTTCTGGATGAGGTTGCCGAGGTAGGTGGAGCTGCCTCCGCCCATGACGTCCGCCACGAAGAACGCGCCGAGACTGGGGATGAACACCTGAATCGTCCCCGCGAAGATGCCGGGCAGCGTCTGCGGCAGAACGACGCGCAGAAAGGTTCTCGCTTTGTTTGCGCCGAGGTCCATGGATGCCTCCATGAGCGCCGGGTCGAGCTTGGAAATGCTCGTGTGCAGCGGCAGCACCATGAACGGGAACAGGCAGTACACCATACCGAAGAGCACCGCCCCGTTCGTATACATCATCGTGATGGGGGAGCTTATAACGCCTATCTTCATAAGGAAGGTGTTGACAAAGCCGCTGTCGCGCAGAATGTTGCTCCAGCCGTTCAGACGCAGAAGCCCGTTCACCCAGAACGGCAGCATGATAAGCAGCGTGAGCATACCGCTGACCTTTTTGGAGGTGCGGCTGAGCAGAAAAGCAAAGGGGTATGCGATAATAAGGCAGATAACGCAGGTCTCAAACGCCATAACAATGGACTTCCATGTGACCTTGAGATAGAGCGAGGAGACGATGTCCGTGTAGTTTTTAAGCGTCAGCACATTCTGCACACCGCCGTACACGCCCTTGGTGCAGAAGCTGATGTACACGACATAGACCATCGGAATGAGCAGAAACAGCAGAAGCCACATTGCCGTCGGCCCGACCATGGCCAGAATGGGCAAGAAGTTTTTCCTTCCGGATTTCTTATTCATGCTGCGCCGCGCCTCCCGGCTCTTCGCCAAGCACCGCGTTTTCGATAACGTCGTACATATTATCGCCCTTGGTGTGCATGACGACCGCGTCCTTTGCGTCCCAGAACACGTTTACAAGCGTGCCGCGCTCGATAAGCTCCGCATGGGGATTCATGTTCACCTTGACGATGTTGCCGTTTGGAAGCTCGATAACGGTCTTGATAACGTCGCCCGCGTATATGTGGTCCGCGACATAGCCCTTGAGCGTGAAGCCCGGCGCGGGAGTTTTGGAAATGCTTATGTTCTCGGGGCGCACGCAGAGATATACGATCTCCTCAAACTTGAAGCCCTCTCCCACGGCCTTGACATGGCCGTTTTCCATCATCAGGGTCAGAAGCCCGTGCTCGTCGCGCTCCTCCTTGATGCTGGCCTCGAATATGTTCGACTCTCCTATGAAGTCCGCGACGAAGCGGGTCTTGGGGTGCTCGTAGATTTCGCGGGCGGTGCCGACCTGCTCAAAACGGCCCTTGTTCATGATGACGATTCTGTCGCTCATCGTGAGCGCCTCTTCCTGGTCGTGCGTGACATAGACGAAGGTGGTGCCGAGCTTTTTCTGCAGCGCCTTCAGCTCAAACTGCATCTGCTTGCGAAGCTTGAGGTCGAGCGCGCCGAGCGGCTCGTCAAGGAGCAAAACCTTGGGGTTATTTGCAAGCGCCCTCGCGATGGCGACGCGCTGCTTCTGTCCGCCGGAGAGCTGGCTGGGTCTGCGCTTTTCCATCTTGCCGAGCTGGACAAGCTCCAGCATCTCGGTCACCTTTTCGCGTATCGCGGCCTTATCCCACTTTTTTTCCACAAGCCCGAAAGCGACGTTGTCAAAAACGTTCATATGCGGGAAAAGGGCGTAGTTCTGGAATACGGTGTTGACGTTTCTCTTGTACGGCGGCAGCGCGGTCACGTCCTGCCCCTGAAGCAGAACGCTGCCCTCTGTCGGCGTTTCAAGCCCCGCGATAATGCGCAGCGTCGTCGTCTTGCCGCAGCCGGACGGGCCGAGGAAGGTGAGAAACTCACCCTCGTAGATGTTGAGATTCGTGGGCTTGAGTATCTGGGTGTCGTCGAAGGTCTTTGTTATATTTTTAAGCTGGACTATTACCTCTTTATTGGTATCCATCAAACGGACCCCCTGACCTTAAAGTACGTTCTTGCCGTGTTCACCTGTGCGGATGCGCACAACGTCCTCAACGTTGGAAATGAATATCTTGCCGTCGCCGACGGTGTTGGTGGAGAGCTTGTCAACGATCTCGGCAAGGATGTCGTCAAGGTCCTCGTCCCACACGACGGTCATGACATGGAGCTTGGGGAGGAGGTTGATCTCGATACCGAGCTTTTCAAACTCATCGCTGTTTCCCTTCTGGTGGCCGCAGCCCATGGCGGACATAACGGTAAGTCCGCTGTATTCGTATCTTGTCAGTATGCCCTTGAGCAGTTCAAGCTTCTCCGGACGGATAATGAGTTCGATTTTCTTCATATTTACTTCCTCCCAAAAAATTTAAAACAAAATAAGCATGTGCGAAAAACACATGCTTGCAATAATCTCACACCGTGACCGCAGGAATACTGCGGCCGCCATGCCGTCTACCAATCAAATTATTGACCGTTTCACAAGTTAGATGTGTTTTTCAAACACTGGTTTATAGTAACCAACTTATAAAATTTGAGCTTTTAACTCAATCAATAACGCAGCAGAGATTGCTGCTAATCGGCGTTCGACCTGGCTGTCCGTATGGCCTCGACCCTTGCGGGTGGTCTGTTGTCTATTTTTTAATTTTTGACAATGACATATTATTCCCTTTTTCGGCCTAAGTCAATAGTAAAATGAAAAAGTTTTTACAGACCAAAACATCGGCACGTTCGGTGCCGATGTTTTGGTCTTAGAATTTGACGCTCTTATGCGAGAAGCCGCGGGCGTTTACCGTAGTCCCACCGCCACCGGAGGGGCGGCTGTCGCTGCGCTGTATGC
>CAMEHJ010000058.1 GCA_945917385.1 uncultured bacterium | reverse complement strand
ATCCCCCTCTCCGGGGAAGTCAGCGTCTCGATGAACTGCTGGGCGTTCTCGCACTCTATGCTCGGTGAGCTTGAGCGCCGCTTCCCCGCGTGGCTTGACGAGCATCTGCCCGTTAACCCTGAAAAATGCGAGTATTTCCTCCCGCTGGTCGCTAACGCCATTATCGAGGAAAAGCTCGGCTCTGTCCGCGTGATCCCCTGCCGTGAAACCTGGCACGGTATTACATACAAAGAGGATATGCCCGACGTTGTCTCCGCCATCGCAAAAATGCGTGACGACGGACTTTATCCCGAAAATTTACTTGACTGACCGGAGGAAAGAATATGAACGTATTAGTCACCGGCGGCGCCGGATATATCGGCAGCCATACCTGCGTTGAGCTTCTTGAAAAGGGCTACGGCGTAGTTGTTGTTGATAACCTTGTAAACTCCAGCGCAAAATCTCTTGAGCGTGTCCAGCAGATAACCGGACGCGAGCTGAGCTTCTATGAGACGGATGTGCGCGACCGCGCGGCTCTCGACAGGATTTTTGAAAAGCACGACATCGGCTGCGTTATCCACTTCGCCGGTCTCAAAGCCGTCGGTGAATCCGTGGCGATGCCGCTTGAATACTACGACAACAACCTCAACTCCACAATCCAGCTCTGCCTCTCCATGCGCGAGCACGGTGTGAAGGACATTGTTTTCTCCTCCTCCGCCACCGTCTACTCCGGCGACAACGAGATGCCGCTGCGCGAGGTATCCAAGACGGGTATGTGCACCAATCCCTACGGCTGGACAAAGTATATGTCCGAGCAGATCCTCCGCGACACCGTGACCGCGCTTGAAGGCTGGTCGATCTCACTGCTGCGCTACTTCAACCCCATCGGCGCGCATCCGAGCGGACTTATCGGCGAGGACCCGCGCGGTATTCCGAATAACCTCATGCCCTACATCGCACAGGTCGCCGTCGGTCGGCGCGACCATCTGAGCGTATTCGGCAACGACTATGACACCCACGACGGCACCGGCGTGCGCGACTACATCCATGTGGTTGACCTCGCGCGCGGCCATGTCTGCGCCATCGAATATATGCAGAAGCACCGCGGCGAGCACATTTTCAACCTCGGCACCGGAAAAGGGTACAGCGTGCTCGACATGGTCAAGGCTTTTGAGCACGCGACCGGCGTGAAGATTCCCTACGAAATCGTCGCACGCCGCCCCGGCGACCTTGCGACCGTGTATTCCAGCCCCGACAAGAGCGCCGAGATTTTGGGCTGGCGCACTCAGTACGACCTTGAGGATATGTGCCGCGACACCTGGAAATGGCAGAGCAATAACCCCATGGGCTACGGAGACAACAAGGAATAATATCACACCGATTTTTCGGACGGTCAAAGAACCTCTTTTCCTTTGCTTCCCTCGTCAGAGGACGGCAAAGGTAAAGGGGTTTTTGCAGTTTACGACACCCGCGAGGGATATCTCTTTCGAGGGCATTTTTTTTAGCGGAAACGGGCATAATATAATCGAGTCTCCGAATTAGCACTTAAAAGATGAGAGTGCTAATATTCATAATGTGTTCATATTTATTGCTATATTTATTAATATTTGTTTGGTATTTTATATACAAGATGAAACGAAAGAAATGAAGCTTCATCCAAAATTAAGTTAAAAATATTTACAGTATAAATGGAGGTATTATTATGTTTGAACTTATTCCTTTTGGACGCACCAACCGCGCAATGACCTACGACCCGTTCAGAATGTTTGACGACATGGAGCGCAGCTTCTTCTCCGGCAATCACGCCACCGCATTCCGCACCGACGTTATCGACACCGGTGACGCTTATAAGCTTGAATCCGAGCTGCCCGGCTTCAACAAGGAGGACATCAAGATCGACATCGAGAACGACTGCCTGACCATCACCGCCGAGAGAAATTACAACAATGAGGACAAGGACGAGAAGGGCAATTACATCAAGCGTGAGCGTTTCAGCGGCACCTACACCAGAAGCTTTGATGTCTCCGGCGTGAATGTGGACGCCATCGAGGCCGCCTACAACGACGGTGTTCTGACGCTGACCCTGCCGAAGAAGGCGGCAGAAATTCCCGCAAGCCGCCGGCTTGAAATCAAATAACTTATGTAAACTAAATTATGTAAGCAAAAGCTTATGTAAATAAAGTTACGTAAAATAGATTATGTGAATAAAATTATGTAAATTAGATGCAATGACCCGGCTCGAATGAGCCGGGTCATTGTGAGGTTGTCAAAAAACTTCTTTCCTTTGCCTCCCCTGTGCAAGGGGAGGTGGGTCGCCATTAGGCGACCCGGAGGGGTTGAAGCATAGTAATGTTGAGGTGTTCGACTTGCCGCTATTCTGTCAAGATAAAATGCAGACGCCGTAGGGGAGGCGTTTCGCCTCCCGCAAAAACGATGCGAGACTGACATGCGGGACGGGAGCCCTGCGCCCGTCCCCTACGGATAATGATTTGTGAAAAAGGGAACGGCACACAGGCCGTTCCCTACGAAGCGTTTATGAAAAATGTAGGGAACGACCTGCGTGTCGTTCCTTTGCATTCTTGGCTCTCCCTTTGGGAGAGCTGTCGGCAAAGCCGACTGAGAGGGTAAAAGTAAGGCTCCCTTTACACAAGACAAGCCTTGAGAATACCGCACCGGCACATAGTAAAAACAAGCAAATTGCAGAAATACCGTTTTTTGGCACGCTGAGAATGACCCGGCTCGAATGAGCCGGGTCATTCCATATATTATTTTTTTCCGTTTTTGTCCTTCGGCTTTGCTATCAGCGAAAACAGCAGTCCGAAGAATACCGCCGCGGCAATCCCGCCCGCAGCCGCGGTGAAGCCGCCGGTGAATATGCCGATCAGTCCTTTTTCCTCGACCGCTTTTTTTACGCCGCGCGCAAGCAGATTCCCGAAGCCTGTCAGAGGCACCGTTGCCCCCGCACCCGCAAAATCCGCAAGCGGCTGATAAATGCCGACTGCACCGAGCACGACCCCCGCGACGACGTAGGCCGTCAGTATTCTCGCGGGGGTGAGCTTTGTCTTGTCAATCAGAAGCTGACCTATAACACAGAGTATCCCGCCAACGACAAAGGCCTTGATATACGGAAGAACAATATCCATATTACACCTCGGTTTCTATACTTACGGCATGGCTTATGCCGGGGATGGCGCAGCCCTGCTGACAGCTCAGCGGGCTCATCAGTGCACCCGTTGCCGCGACGAGTACTCGCTTCCATACGCCGCGCCGCATCGCGGGGATTATATGCGCGCACAATACCGACGCGCAGCAGCCGCAGCCCGAACCGCCCGCGTGCACATCCTGCGTGTTCAAATCGAACATCAGAACTCCGCAGTCCATGTAGCGCGCTCTAAGCTCAATGCCGTCTTTCCTGAACAGCTCCTGCAGAATGTCGTGTCCGACGGCGCCGAGGTCGCCGGTAAAAATCGCGTCGTAGTAGTCAGGAGTTCTGCCGGTGTCCATGAAGTGCGCGGTGAGTGTGTCGTAGGCGGCGGGAGCCATGGCGGCGCCCATGTTGTTCGCGTCATTTATGCCCGCATCAACTATTTTTCCCGGCGTGACGCAGGTGATATACGGCCCGGCTCCGGCGGCAGAAAGGATGGCCGCGCCCGCCCCCGTGACCGTCCACTGCGAGGTCGGGGTGCGCTGACCGCCGTATTCCAGCGGGAAGCGGTACTGCCGCTCCGCCGAGCAGAAGTGCGAGCCGGTGACGGCGCAGGCAGAGTGCATACCGCCCGAGGCGATGAGCAGGGATGCAAGCGACAGCGACTCCGTCATCGTGGAGCACGCGCCGTACAGTCCGAAATACGGCACCGAGCTGTCCTTCATTGCAAAGGCGGAGCTTACGCACTGGTTTAAAAGGTCGCCGGAGAAAACCGCGTCGAGTGCGGCGGGGGAGACGCCGGCCTTGCGGCAGGCGATGTCGAAGGTCTGCTTTATCATGCGGCTCTCGGCTTTTTCCCAACTGCTCTCCCCGAAGTATGAGTCGTCCGAGATAAAGTCAAAGCAGCCTTTCAGCGGCCCCTCGCCCTCTTTCTTGCCCACTACCGCGGCGGAGGAGAGAACCGACACCGGCACGTCGGGCGCATAGCTGCGGCTGCCGATTTTTTTTATCATTGCTATCAGCCTTTCAAAAGGTTTTTGATGAATGGTATTATTATTAGCAGAAACAGAATCTTTATGAAAAAAATAATCCGCCGTCAGGCGGATTATAAATCAATATTTAACCTCATATAACGCAAGACCCTGTGCCGGCGCGGTAAAGCCTGCCTGCGACCTGTCTTTTGCGCGAAGAATATCCGGAATACTGTCCGCGCTTCTTGCGCCGATGCCGACCTCGATAAGCGTGCCGACGATGATCCTGACCATGTTGTAAAGAAAGCCGTCCCCCGTGAGGAGAATACGAAGCTCTTCCTCATGCCGGTATATCTCGATGCTTCGCAGCTCACGCACGGCGGATTTTTTCATATGCTTATTCGCGCAGAACGAAGTAAAATCGTGTCTGCCGAGCATAAGCGCGGCGGCACGGCGCATCTCAGATATGTTAAGCGCGTCGGGGAAGGTGTAAGTGTAGCGCCGCGAGAACACGTTCGGTAAGTCGCTGTTCCAGATACGGTAGAGATAGCTTTTCTCGCGGCAGCTCAGCCTTGCGTGAAAGTCAGGCGGAGCCTTCGTGAGCGATACCGCGCCGATATCCTCCGGCAGATAGCGCCGCAGCGCGGACAGAATATCCTCAGCAGACATTTCCGTATCCGCCCTGAAGGAGCAGACCTGACAGTATGCGTGCACCCCGGCGTCCGTGCGTCCGGAGCCGGAAACCTCGACAGGGGTTCCCAGCAGACGCGAGAGCAGCGCCTCCAGCTTTGCCTGTATGGTATTGTCGGTATTGCCCTGCCTTTGCCAGCCCTTGTATTTTGTGCCGTCGTAGCAGAGAGTAAGCTTATAATTTTGCATAGCCGCACCTCGTTTGGTACATTCTACATTAAAGCGGGATTTTTTTCAACATGGCCGATAGCTCAGACCGTGAGAATTATTTTCCATGTTTGTTTATAATGTACATTTACACTGCGGAAACGGGATAGCCGCCGCCGCAAATTCGGTTATTTTTCGCGGTTGAAGTATCATAAAAAACGTGCTAAAATGTTAACAAATGATATTATGGCAAAAGATTTATCGAATGGATATACGAAAGGAGATAAGGTATGTTTACCGATTCTTATTTTGACAGATTTGTTCTTCCTGAGGACCTCAGAGCGTCCCTCAAGAAGTGCCGCGTCCTTGTCTACCCCGAAACAAAGGACGACCTCATCGAGATGTGCTACGGCCCTACTCATTCTTCCCGCTATGACGTTGTCTATCCCATAGAGGGCAAGGGTCTTGTGAAAGAAGCTGAGGTCATCCGCGCGAAGAACGGCACCGTCGTCAACTTCATGGAGGACTATATGCGCCGCCGCGACCCCGACTGTATGCGCATCGGTGACGATCTGCCCACGGACAAGCCGCGCTTTGAGGATAAATACGGCTACAAATTCTCCGAGCTTCGCAAAGAGACAATGGACTGGTTTGCAAATCAGCAGGTCATCATGCTGCCCTTCCGCGCGGGCGGAAAGTATTTCGGCTACGACAGCCTTATGATCTGCCCGATGAACGCCGCATTCTTCGCGCTGTCCATCGCGAATATGCAGGGCTTCGTGAGCTGTTTTGACGTGAAGGAGAAGTATACTCCGCGCGCCATCATCTACGTTGCGCCTCCCTTCCGTCACACCCATTTTGACGGAAAGCAGGTCGTTGTACATCAGCGCAGCGAAAACCTGCACGAGGTTTTCGCGTATAACCTCTATCCGGGCCCCTCCGCAAAGAAGGGCGTTTTCTCAATGCTGCTTGACATCGGCGAGAACGAGGGCTGGATCACCAACCACGCTTCCGCCGCAATGCTGGAGTCGCCGTATGAAAACGAAGTCGTCTTTATGCACGAGGGCGCTTCCGGCGGCGGTAAGAGCGAGATGCTTGAGGAGATCCACAGAGCCGAGGACGGCGCGCAGATACTCATGGGCACTCACACCGTCACCGGTGAGAAATACTACATCTCCCTCGGTGAGACCTGTAAGATCCACCCCATTGCCGACGACATGATCCTCGCCCACAAGGATATGCAGAACGGCTCCGGTCACCTCGTCATTGCCGACGCGGAGGACGGCTGGTTTCTGCGTATGGACGGCGATAACTACTACGGCAACAACCCCGTTTACGAGCGCATCAGCATCCACCCCTCCGAGCCGCTTGAGTTTTTCAATATGGACGGTATTCCCGGCGCGACCTGCCTCATCTGGGAGCACGTCATGGAGTCTACCGGCAAGCCCTGCTCCAACCCCCGCGTTATCATTCCGCGTGAGATGATAGAGAACATCATCAAGGGCAACGACCTGCAGGAGGTCAATGTCCGTTCCTTCGGCGTGCGTATGCCGCCCTCCACGAGAATGGCCCCGAACTACGGCGTTATGGGCATGGTTCAGTTCGTCCCCATCTCCATTGCATGGCTGTGGCGTCTCATCTCCCCGCGCGGCTTCAAGAACCCCTCCATCGCGGACACCAACGCAGGCTCCGGCCTCAAGAGCGAGGGCGTCGGCTCCTACTGGCCGTTTGCCACCGGGCGCAAGGTCACACAGGCGAATATGCTTCTGCACCAGATGCTTGACTGCCCCAACACCCTGAACATTCTCATCCCGAACCAGCATATCGGCGCTTACAACATCGGCTTCATGGGCGAATGGGTCACGCGTGAGTACCTTGCCCGCCGCGGCGGCAGCGTCAGAATGAAGCACCTTGTCCCCGCACGCTGCCCGATCTTCGGCTACTCTCTCGACGAGATGAAGATCGACGGTCAGTATGTCCGTCAGACCTTCCTCCGCCCGGAGCTTCAGTCCAAGCTGGGCTTCG
>CAMEHJ010000057.1 GCA_945917385.1 uncultured bacterium | reverse complement strand
GGTAGAAGGAAATGACGGCGTCCTCGGGCAGATCGTTGATCAGCTCGACCTTGTACGGCTCCTCCTTCTCCTCCATGAACTTGACGGCCTCTTCGCGGGGCAGCTCAAAGCGCTCGAGCTTCAGCTTCTCCTTGCAGATCTTGCGCATCTCGGCTTCAAGCTTTTCAAGAATTTCGGGGGTGATGGCAAAGGGAGCGTCGAAGTCGTAGTAAAAGCCATCCGCGATGGCGGGGCCGATGGCGAGCTTTACCTCAGGGTAAAGGCGCTTCACGGCCTGTGCGAGAATGTGGCTTGTGGTGTGGCGGTAGGTATTCTTAAACTCGGGGTTTTCGAATGTGAATCTGTTTTCGTCCATAATGTCCTCCTATCAAAACTAAAACACCCCTGCATACTTTTATGTATGCAAGGGTGCGTAATGCACGGTTCCACCTTGGTGTTTCACTCATTTATCCCCGTAACGCAGGGCGTGCGGAATGACTTACTCAAAATTTCGGTCAATCGGCTCGGGAGCGGTGCACCGCTGGCGCGTATCAGGAGCAGGTCACAGCCAAAGCCCGCTCTCTCTGTGCTGATGTGAACGCCGGTGTTCTCCGTCACAGCTTTTAACTCTAATATAATACCATTGCAAAACTTCTCTGTCAATCAGTATATGCGAAAAAATCCGTCATATTTCTTATTTCTCCACGAGATTTACGACCCACTTTTTCTCCTTGACAAGCCAGAAGCCGAAGGCGGATTTAATTAGATCCATGGACTGCACGAAGATGAACATTTTTACAATGTGCATCCCGGTAAATCTCGACAGCACGAAGGCCAGAGGGATACACAAAACCCATAGATACACACTGTCAAACAGGAAGGTGATCAGAGTCTTGCCGCCGGAGCGCAGAGTGAAGTAGCAGGAATTTGTAAAGGCATTCACCGGCATCATGGCGGAGTTTACAAGCAGGAGCTTCGTTGCGATATGCTTGATGCCGTCGCTTGTATTGTAGATGCGCGGGATATACGGAGCAAGCAGAGCCATTATGACGCCCACTGCGGCGCAGAGCGCGACGGAGAAGAAAATCAGCTTTCTGTCCTCGTCCACTGCGCGCTCAAGCTCGCCCGCGCCGAGAAGCTGACCGACCATGATGGCGATGGTGGAGCCCATGGCGAGAAAGGCGCAGAAAAAGAGGTTTGACACCGTGGTGGAGATATTTACCGCCGAGACGACCTCAAGCCCGCGCATCGAGTAGCACTGGTTGAGTACCGTCATGCCGCCCGACCACAAAAGCTCGTTTATCAGCAGCGGCAGGCCGAGCCTTGCAATCTGCACCGCGAGCGTTCCGGGAATCTTCGCGCTTTTGTAAACGCCGACGATATACGGCGCTCTGTCTTTGTGCGTGTGCGCCCACCCTACGACGATGGCACACTCGGCAAAGCGGGAGATGACGGTTGCAATCGCGGCGCCCGAAACGCCGAGCGTGGGCGCGCCGAGCTTGCCGAAGATGAGGATGTAGTTCAAAACGAGGTTTACGAAAACCGCGACTATGCCCGCCTTCATCGGCAGCACCGTCTCGCCCGTCTCTCTGAGCGTGCTTGCGTAGACCTGCATGAGCGCAAACGGCACGATCTGCCACAGCATGATTTTCAGATAGCCCATGCTGTACATGAGCGTTGCCGCCGTGTCAAGCCCCTCTTCGCCCTCGTGGATAAACTGCATGATAAGCTCTTTGCCGATACCGCAGAATACGAAAAACGCCGCGGTGACGACGGCGAGCGCGATATAGAGCTTCCCGCGGAAGGTGTCCGCCACGCCTTTGTAGTCGTTCTTCCCGTAAAACTGCGCCGTGAAGATGCCGGCTCCCGCAAGGCCGCCGAAGATACAGAGGTTAAAAACAAACAGAAGCTGGTTGACTATCGCGACGCCGGACATTGGCTCAGTCCCCACCTGACCGACCATGATGTTGTCAAGCAGGCTTACGAAGTTCGTTATTACATTCTGTATGAGTATGGGCAGCATTACGGCGGTGAGTCTCTCATAAAACGCCCTGTCTCCTATCAGCTTTCTCATCTTTCCAAAATCCTTCTGTAAAATTACGCCAATATGCGCGTAGTCCGTATTATATCTCAGAAACAGCAAAAATCAAGCATATTTATCTATTTTAAGAATTTGCTTGTTCTCGGAGTAATATGTGATATAATCTATAAAAAGCAAAAAGGGAGTAATGACTGTGAATTACGGATTTATAGGTCTCGGAAATATGGCGGGTGCAATCATTCGCGGTATGTGCCGCAGCGACGGCTTTGCGGGAGACAGCATTTACGGCTTCAACAGGAGCGTCGGCAAGACCGAGGCTCTGGCGCGCGAGTGCGGGCTTATCCCGGCGGAGAGTGCGGCGGACTTGGTCGAAAAGTGCGAGGTCGTCGTCCTCGCGGTAAAGCCGCAGATGCTCGGCGGCGTTCTGGGCGGCATTTCCGAAAAGCTTGGCTCCGGTAAGCTCGTTATCACCATCGCGGCGGGCAAGACGCTCGACTGGTATGCCGCCCGGCTTCCGGAAGGCACGCCCGTCATCCGCGTGATGCCGAACATCGCCGCCAAGGTAGGCTGCTCCGTCTCCGCAATATGCGGCAGCGCATATGTCGACGATGCTCAGTTCAGGCTTGCCGAGGCGATTTTTTCAAGTGTTGGGAAGGTGTACCGGCTCGACGAGGGGATGTTCCCCGCCTTCGGGGCAATAGGCGGCGCTTCGGGCGCGTTCGTATATATGTACATAGACGCGCTGACGGACGCCGGCGTTCGCGCGGGCTTTCCCCGTCCGATGGCGCTTGAGCTTGCAGCGCAGACGGTTCTCGGTGCGGCAAGGCTGCAGGAAGTGAGCGGCGAGCACCCGATCGTTTTGATGAATCAGGTGTGCTCCCCCGGCGGCACGACCATCGAGGGCGTACTCAAGCTGCGCGAGCTTGGGTTTGAGAGCTGCGTGCATCAGGGCATAAACGCAATAATCGAAAAAGACAAACGGCTTTGACAATAACAGGGGCGCGCCGAAAGGCACGCCCCACAGCTTATCAAAGAGGTCTTTTCCCCTTGCCCCCTCTGACGGAGAGACAGCAAAACAGTTTTTGACAGAGGAACATTCATATAGCCAATGCACGGCTTTGCACGGCTCAGAGCCTCCCTTGTGTAAAGGGAGGTGGGTCGGCGTAAGCCGAGCCGGAGGGATTGTCTTTCACTCCAATGCGTAATCAATCCCTCAGTCAGCTTCGCTGACAGCTCCCTTTACACAAGGGAGCCTTGAAAGCACCGTAACGCTGCATGGAAAACCTGAATTAATTACAGGAAAATCAAGCGGATTTACGACGAAATCGTCAGATATCTGCACAAATAACTTTTGGGCAGGAAGTGCGTTCTCTACGGTGAAACAAATCAGCCATGAAAAGCGGGGCAAAACAGCAACGGCACACAGACCGTTCCCTACGGATAATTATGGACTAATCGTAGGGAACGACCTGTGTGTCGTTCCGTTGTGTATGGTGAAACCCTCTCAGTCAGCTTTGCTGACAGATCTCCCAGTGGGAGAGCCAAGTGGGGTATTTTGTTATTCTTCAGGATGAAACAGACTTTTTATATTCTGTATTCCTCGATCGTCGCTTTTACAAGCGCGTCGGACATATCGGGGTTTATCGTCTCGGTGCTGTTGACGGCGATGATGCCGGACGCGAGAGCGTACTCGATAAAGCCCTCCGGCTCCATCCCCTCACACCAGCCGTGCACAAGCCCCGCCATGAACGCGTCGCCCGCGCCGGTCGCGTCGGTCATCGTCTCGACGCGGCGGAGACTGCGGAACATTTCTCTGCCCTGCCTGTCCGCGTAATAGCAGCCGCGCCCGCCGAGCGACACGGCGATGCATGATAGCCCCTTTTCAAGAAGGATGTCCGCCGCCCTGCGTATGCCGTCGTCTGTCGAACACACGACCCCGGAGAGCATCTCAAGCTCGATAAGGTTGGGCTTTGCAAGGTATATACGGTCATAAAGCCCCTCAAGCTTTTTTGAATAGGTCGTGGAGACGGGGTCGATGAAGATTGGGGTTTTACCGTCAACAATCTCGGTCATATGCTCGATAAACTCTCTGCTTGGATTCGTATCGCAAACTACCGCCTCGGCGTTTTGAAGCAGCTCTCGGTTTTCGTCAAGGTACTCAAAGGGCAGATTTTCGACAATGCGCATATCCGACGCGCCGATGAGCATATCGCCCACCTGGTCGGTAAGCGCGAAGTAGCAGGAGCTGGGGTATTCCATGCTGACATACACCCGCGTCACGTCCACCCCCGCCTCGCGGCAGGAGCGCAGGATCCTGTCCCCGAAGGAGTCGTTCCCCACCGCGGTGAGAAGCTTGCAGCTTACGCCCTGGCGGGCAAGGTTTTCGATTATGTTTCTCGTGACGCCGCCCGCGGAGGTGTGCATATAGCTGGGGTTTGAGTCGCGCATGACGACGGGGTTTCGGCTTCTGGCGTGCATATCGAGGTTTGCCCCGCCCACGCCGACAACGTATTTTTCCATCCGGTTTTCCCGCCTTATACCAAAAATATGGAGTCGTCGTTATCTATCCACTCCTGCACGGCGATCGTCCTGAACGTGTCCTTGCCGGTGCGGATGACGACCTTTTCAATGCCGGCGTTTATAATCTGTCTTTTGCACATGGAGCAGCTCATCGCGTCGGTCAGCAGGGCGTTTGTCGCCGCGTCGCGCCCGACAAGATATATGGTCGCGCCTATCATGTCGCGGCGGGAGGCGGAGATGATGGCGTTGGCCTCGGCATGGACGCTTCTGCACAGCTCGTATCTCTCGCCGGAGGGGATGCGAAGCTGTTCGCGCGTGCACGTCCCGATGTCGGAGCAGTTTTTTCTGCCCCTCGGCGCGCCGTTATAGCCGGTGGAGATGATCTCATCGTTTCTCACTATGATAGCGCCGTACTTCCTGCGCAGGCAGGTAGAGCGCTCAAGCACGGAGTCGGCAATGTCGAGATAGTAGTTCTGCTTGCTTGTTCTGTTGTCCATTGGGCTTTCCTCCCGTCAGCATACAATATACATTATAATATACACTCACATTTTTCCGTTCGTCAAGTTAGTGTAGCTTTTTTTGACCCAATATGTTATGATGTATTTAAGATGAACAGAAGAAATTACAGCCGTGAGCTTGAAAAGTTAATCGAGAAGAACAAGGGGACGATGCCGCGCCTCCTGCTGCACGCCTGCTGTGGCATATGCTCAAGCTCGGTGCTTGAATATCTGACGCAGTATTTTGAGATAACGCTGCTGTGGTATAACCCGAACCTCTATCCGGAGAGCGAGTTTGACCGCCGCTTTGAGGCACAGATGCAGATCATCTCCGCCATGGGGCTGAGCGATAAAGTTCGCGTCGTCGCGTTGCCGTGGGGGAAGGACGAATACTATTCCCGCATCGCCGGGCTTGAAAACGAGCCGGAGGGCGGAAAACGATGCACCGAATGCTTCCGGCTGCGCCTTGAAAAATGCGCGCAGCTTGCAGCCGAGGGTGGGTATGATTACTTCTGCACCACGCTGACGCTCTCGCGCCACAAGGACGCCGTGCGCATCAACGCGCTCGGAGAGGAGGCGGCACTGCGGTATAATGTCAGGTGGCTGCCCTCGGACTTCAAAAAGCGCAACGGCGAGAACCGCTCGCAGGAGCTTGCCGTTATGCACGGCATCTACCGCCAGCTTTACTGCGGCTGTGAGTTTTCACTCAGAGCGCGCGAAGAGGGCGCAGTCAAAGCAAAATCCGAAGAGACAAGCGCAATAAGCGCTTCAAACAATAATACTTAACAGAAAGAAGGGATTGTTTTGAAAGTCAGAAAAGCCATCATACCCGCCGCCGGACTTGGAACAAGACTGCTTCCGAATACCAAGAGCATTCCGAAGGAAATGCTCCCTCTCGTTGACAAGCCCGTTTTGCAGTACATAGTCGAGGAGGCCGTGTCTGCCGGTGTCGAGGAGATCCTCGTCATCACAAACCGCGGCAAAAACCCCATCGAGGACTACTTTGACTATGCCCCCGACCTTGAGGCGCGGCTCATGCAGGACGGCAAGGTGAAGGACGCCGAGACCGTACACAATGTCGCTGACATGGCGGACGTGTTCTTCCTGCGCCAGAAGGAGACGAAGGGTCTCGGCCACGCGGTCTGGCGCGCCAAGAGCTTTGTCGGGAACGAGCCTTTTGCCATTCTGCTGGGCGACGATATCATGCTCAGCGAAACCCCCGTGCTCAAGCAGCTTGTTCAGGCAGCCGAGGCAAACTCCTGCAGCGCCATTGCAGTGCGCGAATTTCCCGACGACGAGATCGGCAAGTATTCCTCCGTCAAGCTGGAGGAGCAGCTTTCAAGCGGCGTTTACCGTATCGGAGACATGAACGAGAAGCCCACCCCCGAGGAGAAGTTTTCAAACTTTGCCATCATGGGGCGCTATGTCCTCACCCCCGCGATATTCGACATTCTTGAGCACACTCCCCCCGGACGCAACAACGAGATCCAGCTCACCGACGGCATGAAGCAGCTCTGCCGCGTGGAGAAGATGTGCGCCGTCGATTTTGAGGGCCGCCGCTACGACACGGGCAATCTCAAGGGCTATCTTGAGTCCATTATCGACTTTGCCCTCAAGAACGAGGAGGCCGGAGACTGGCTGAGAAAGTTCATCATCGACAAGGCCGAGATACTGAAAAACGAAAAGTAAATCAGAAAAGCTAAAAGCTCGTACCGGAAACGGTACGAGCTTTTGATTTTTATTCGAGTTCAAACGCGCCGGTATAGAGCTTATAATAGGTGCCCTTTTCCGCGATCAGCTTTTCATGGCTGCCGCGCTCGATGATGCGCCCGTGGTCGAGCACCATGATAACGTCGCTGTTCTTGACCGTGGAGAGCCTGTGGGCGATGACGAATACGGTCCTGCCCTCCATCAGCTTATCCATGCCGCGCTGGACGATGGCCTCGGTGCGCGTGTCGATGG
>CAMEHJ010000056.1 GCA_945917385.1 uncultured bacterium | reverse complement strand
GTTACGTCGCACACAAGCTCCGCCAGCTCCATCGGACCGTAATCAAGCCCGTCGAGCGCCTGCGAGAGCCAGAAGCCCTCAAGCTCGCCCTGACTGTCCATCATGGCGCGAAGGTCGGACGCAACGCCGCGCCTTGCGGCGTTAAGCTCCTCATCGGTGAACTCGCCGCGCTTAACGGCCTCAAGCTGGGAGAATATCTCGTCGCGCACGGCGTCGAATTTGTCAAAATCTATGCCGGAGTGGACAAGCATGATGCCCTTGTGGATAAGGCAGGAGGAGCTTGCGTAATAGCAGAGGGAGAGCTTTTCCCGCACATTCATAAAGAGCTTGGAGGTCGTGCCGCCGCCGAACACGCAGTTGAACACATAGATGGCGGGGATGTCCGGCTCCTCCATACACTCGCCCAGACGAAAGCCCATGACAAGCTTGCCCTGAGTGACGTCAAGCTCTTCCTCAACATAGCGAACCTTGTCCTCAACGGCGTTCATGCGCACATCGGTGCCGAGGTCGTAATTGATTTCTCCGCGCGGCATGGGTGAAAGCGCGTCGCGCAGAGCCGAGCGCACGGAAGCCGCGTCCGCCTGACCGCAGTAGAACACCTCGACCGGGCTGGTCTGCAGCAGCTTTTTATAGTGCTTGGAAAGCTTCTTGTAATTGATATTCTCGCACTCATCCTCGCTGCCGAAGCGGCTCACGGAGAAGTCCTCGTAGCAGCACATCTCCTCGATGCAGCGCTTGACGGCATAGCCGCGCTTGTCGTTTATCTGACTGCGGATAAGCTCAATGAGCTTTTCCTTCTCGCTGTCCACATACTGCGGCAGCAGCAGACCGCCGCGCGTGGCGGGTGAGAGCAGAATCTGCCCCATGAGAGCTACGGCGTCGCCGAGCAGGGACGCGCCGCCGGGCAGAAACTCAGGCTCAGGAAAGCTTGCGTACAGACCGATGCACTGTATCTCGCCGATACGGCGCACAACAGGCTCTATCGCGGTACCGTAAAGCTCGGCCAGCCGGCGGGAAAGCTTTTCCATATCGCCGTACTGAGACGTGCCGCGTCTGAGCACAAAGGGAATGAGCGCGTTCATGGAGGCGGTCTCACGCTGAAGCTGGGTGAGCAGAGTAATGCTCATGCAGGCGGTCTTGAATTTATCGGAGCGCAGATGACTGAGAAAAATACCGGGCATGATTTCATATCTGGAATATTCCATAAGGCACCTCCGTGAAACTATTTCAAATTATTATATCACCGTATTGCCGAAAATGGTAGATATTTTGTAAACGGGAAGATATGTTCTGTGTCAATTTTACAGGCAAGCGGAGAGCCGACCGTACAGGCGGAAAGCCTGCCTGTACGGTCGATGCCCTGTCAATATGCAATTCCTTCGCCGGTGTAGGCTCTGCCGTCCACCGTGACAGTGCCGTTTTCGCACTCTATCAGGTGCTCCGTGCCGCGCGAGTCCGTCCAGACGGCGCGGAAGCCGGGAAGGGAAGAGGGGAGATTAGGCTCGATATACAGCCTGCCGCGGCGCAGACGCAGACCGAGCATTTCCTGCGAAGCGGCGCGGAAATACCAGCCCGCAGAGCCGGTGTACCACGTCCAGCCGGCTCTGCCCGCGTCAATGGGCGCGGCGGACACGTCTGCCGGGAGCACAAAAGGCTCCGCCTCATAGCGAGTGAGGTCGTGGTTTTCGGGCAGTAGCATTTTCAGTATCTCATACCCGTCGTCCGCGCGTCCCTGCCGAAAGGCGGCGACGGCAAGCCATATCGCGCCGTGGGTGTACTGCCCGCCGTTTTCGCGTTTGCCCTCGCCGTAGCCGCTTATATATCCGACCCTGCGCTCATCGGCGGAGTAGGGCGGGTCAAAGAGCTCGACGACGGAGTGTTCTCTGTCGATGAGTTTACATAACGCAAGATTCAGCGCCGACTGTGCGCGGCTCAAGTCGGCGTAGGGACTCATTGCCGCCCAACTCTGACTGAGCGAATCAAGCCTGTCCTCCCCGCCGAGGGGCGTGCCGTCCACGAAATATCCGCGCAGATAGCGGCTGCCGCTCCACGCACCGTCCGCCGCCGCGCCGACCTTTTCGGCGTAATTAAGATACCGCTCAGAGCCTTTGAGGGACAGGTCGGACAGGAGCTTAGCAAAGCGCGCGGCGCAGTCTGAGAAGAACCAGCCGAGCCAGACGCTCTCTCCGTCAACCTCGCTCAAAGCGTCGTTCCAGTCGCCGCTTCCGAACCACGGCAGACCGTGTGCGCCGAAGCCGCGCTCTATACAGCACTCAAGCGCGGAGCGGGCGTGGTTTATAACAGAGGCGGAGACCTCGGAAATCTGCGGCGTTTCGTACCGGTCATGCTCATGCTCGCTAAGCCTGCGGGAGGAGATATACCTGACCTCCTTAAAGCACAGCTCATAGTCACCGGTTGCCTCCGTGTATTCGCACAGTGCCCAGCAGAGCCACAGAAGGTCGTCGCTGCAGCGCGTGCGTACACCCCGGTCGCCGTCGGGGTGAGGGTGCCACCAGTGCATAACGTCGCCCTCAAGATACTGGTGAGCGCAGCAGTCAAGTATCTGAGATTTGGCGTACTCAGGGGAGATGAGCAGCATATTGACGCCGTCCTGAAGCTGGTCGCGAAAGCCCAGAGCGCCGCCGCTCTGATAAAGGCTCGTTCTGCCCTCAATGCGGCAGGCAATGCACTGATACACCGCCCACGAGCTCATATACCTGTCGAGCGATGCGCAGGATGTGCGCAGGCGGAAGCGCTCCGCAATGCCGCGCCAGCGTTTGAACGTTTCTTCGAGAAGAACGGATGAAGTATCAGGTTTACATAATTCGAGCAGCTCGCCCTTGGAGCAGCAGCCGCAGACCAGCACCGTATCCCTGTCGCAGATCGCCGTAAGGCTCACGGCGGCGGGACAGAAGCCAGTGTCTGCTTTCAGGAGTGAGGACGCACCCAGCAGGAGAGAGATGCCCTCATAATAGCTCTCCGGGTTTTCGACCGTGATTATGCCGTTATCCTCACGGCAGCGGACCGAGCTTCCGTCGCACGAGCCGAAAACAAGTGACATATTCCAGTGAAAGCGCAGACCCTCCGCGCCGGAAATGAGGATGACGCGGGCGTCGATTCCGGCGGGGACAAAGGCAGTCATGCGGACAAGTCTTGAACCGATGGTCTTTTCCCAGCTCGCATAGCCAGGCGCATAGCGAACGCGGCAGTCAAAGCCGTCGTTCGCCGCAAAGAGACTGACCGCTGTGCCGGACACGTCGAGATAGATCTGCTCGCTGCCGCAGGTGTCGCGGATATCGTCGGGAGGGGCATTTATGCGCATCTCACGGGCGTTTTTGTACCACATACAGCCGATGCCGCTGTCGGCGGCGGCATAGCCGAAGCTGCCGTTTGTGAGAATGTGCTGCCATGCGCGACAGGGCAGAGACTGGTTTACATAAAACTCAAACACATCCTCGTCCCAGCCATGCTCCGGGACGGAGCCGACTTCACGGGGAGCGCCGAGATACGGAACGTCGAGTGTCCGGAGCGTTTTTTCCTCCTCACCGATGACGACCGCCGCGCGGCTTTTGACGATTTTTTCGGCCGACTTCGGCACGATATACACGCCGCCGCGGCTGCCGATGAGCGCTTCAAGACCTACGGAGGACAGCGTTTTTGAGATGCTCTGCATCATGGGCTGGAGGTATTCGCCGTGCTCCTCGCTGAAAAAGACCAGCTCACATTCAGCCCCGCAGCTTCTCAAAAGGCAGAAGCGGCGCAGCAGCTTATTGGCTTCGGCGGCGCGCCCGTCGCAGCAGATGATGGGCAGGTCGCCGGAAATCGAGAACTGCCACAGCTCCCGCCGCGGCGCGGCAGAGTGCAGAGGATTTTCAAGCACGCCGCGCACAAGCTCCATCGCAGCGCCGACCTCCTCCGGCGGCATGCCGAGATGTGCCGCCGCAGCGCCGACCATGCCGCCGCAGTCATAGGGGAGAGAGGAAAGTATACGCTGCGCACCGTCAAGCGCTTCACGGCGCTCGGAGCTTACGCAGAGGGCAAGCCTCAGCGTTTCGGAATCGCCGGGGGACAGCTCCAACTCGATTTTGGCGCTTACGCGCGGCGGAGAGACAAAGTCTCCTTGATGCTCGGAAAGAGTGATGTTTGATGCCCGGCTGCACTTGACGCAGAGCCACATTTCGCCCCCGCCGCCCTTTGGCAGACGGTGCACAAGCAGCGCGCCGGATTCGTTATGGCTCTCAAGAC
The DNA here is from genome assembly GCA_945917385.1 of uncultured bacterium. The sequence goes on along the minus strand of CAMEHJ010000056.1, from coordinate 2,790 downwards.
CGAGCCGCCAGTAGGCAGAATGTCCGAGGTAATCGTTCAGGCGTGCCAATACCGGCTCAAAGGCTATCTCAAGCTCTGCCTTTGTCCGCGTATCACAGCGAAGCTCTATGCACCTAAGCTCTCCGCAGTCGCCGCACGCGGTGGACACATCCGAGGTCAGGCGGATATCTCCGCAGTCAAAAACCGTTCGCGCCCTGTCCTCGCTCAGCTCCCACATAACGGGCGCTTTCGCGCCAAACACCGCTTTTCCGTTCAAAACAAACTCAAGTCCGTGGCTGCGAGGGGTATCACGATATATGCAGAACTCGCCGTAGTGCGCGGATGAGCTGCCGAGATTAGTTGACATAATGTTATAAACGCCGTTTGAAAGGAGGGTGCAGCGCTTATCCGAGTCGTTTTCGCCGCCACGCATCGACCAGCGATCGCCGCCGCGCGAAAAGCTCTGCTCCGGGACGTCGGCGGTGTCGCGGCGTATGACGAGGGCGCAGGGGGGCAGCTTCTCCTGAAGAAGCAGAGTGTGAGCGCGCATATCGGCAGAGCGCATGAAGTATTTCTGCATGACGCCGCCGCAGACCGCGTTTGCCGCCGCGATAACGCTCATGCCGACATGGTGCGCCATATAACAGCGCACCTGCTCGCCGTCTTTTTTGCGGCAGCGGGCGGGAGTAAAGTCGAGCGCCTCAATAAAGCCGAAGCGGCCGTAAGCGCCGAGGCGTTTAAGCTCTGTAAGATTCAGGACGCTGCCGCGCGCGTCCGCAATGAGCGCAAGAAACGAGGAGTACGGAGATATGACCATATCGTCCTCTTGACTTCGGCGCAGAGCGAGAGCGGGGCAGCCGTGAGCCTTGTAGCGGTAGTTGAGCCTTGAGTCAATGGAATAGAACGCGCTTTCGGAAATACCCCAGGGCTTGCCGGCAAAGGCGCGTTTCTTCTGCGTGTAAACGCAGAAGCGCGCGCTCTCGTACAATAAGCTGCCGCGAAAGAGCGGGAGGAACAGCTCAGGCATGAGGTATTCGAACATTGTTCCCGACCAGCTTGCAAGACCCTGATAGCCGTCCTTCTGAAGCTGGGCGCGGCTGAGCGCGCGCCAGTGGCGGACGGGTACATCGCCCTTTGAGACGGCGATGTAGCTCGTAAGGCGCGCTTCGCTTGCCATAAGGTCGTACCAGCCGCCGACGCCGCGGCGGTTTACGGTGTCGTAGCAGATATAAAAGAGGGAACGGCGGATGTCATACAAGGGTGCAAAATCCATGCCGTCAAGGATAGCGCCTATGCGGCGGGCAAGCTCGCGCTGCCCGTAGCTATCGAGCGCGTTTTTCGCGGTGAGCAGGCCCGCGTAGAGATTGCCGCTGTCTACCGTGGAGATGTAGGCGGGCATCAAAGGGCACAGCGTCCTCGTGTCGTACCAGTTGAAAAAGTGCCCAAGCTCCCTCGGCATCCGCTCAAGCGCGGAGACGACGCGCCCGATATACTCACTCGCAGCGGACTCGGTTATTATCTTCATCTCCGCCGCCGCGCAGGCGGATGCACAGGCAAGACCGATGTTCGTCGGAGAGGTGCGGTGCGCGACGCCGACTGGCGGCTGCTCCTGAAAGTTGTCGGGAGGGAGGAAGTTATCCTCGGGCGAGGTGAAGCGCTCAAGATATCTCCAGTTGTCGGCGGCGGAGGAGATGATAAACTGCGTGTCGGCGCGGCTGACGGGCGCAGATTTCTCCGCGCTCAGCGACAGCGCAAACGCCGTGATGGGGGACACGAGCCACATGAAGCCGGCAGTCTTGCCGATGACGCTCGGCGCGAACATCATCAGCAGCATTCCAAGCACAACGCTTTGCCACATCGCGCGGATATGCGCTTCAAGGTCGAAGCGCGCTTTCTCGCTCTGTGCGGCGGTCTGCCATTGAAGCAGATTCTTTCCGGAGACGAACATTCGCCACAAGGCCGTCGCGATGGCGGATATACTGACCCACGCATCAAAGGGCAGAAGCCACAGACTGATAAAGCACCTGACGATGGAGCCTCCGACGCCGGTGAGAAGTCTCGTATGGCGGCGCAGACGGAAGGGGGCGCAGCGCTCGGTACTGCCGCTTGCAAGACTGATTATCAGATCCGACAGCAGCGACAGAAGCGCCGCCCACGCAGCCACACGAAGCCCGACGCCTGACATGAAGAAGCCCGCTAAGATCGCCGCGAGCGTCATCGGAGCAATCAAACTGCGGCGCAGACTGTCCAATAGCCGAAAGCGCTCAAGAACCGTCAAATCGCGGGAAAAAATCCACGGCAGGTTCTGCCAGTCGCCGCGTATCCAGCGGTGCGCGCGCTTATAGTAAGACAGCGGGCGCGTCGGGAAGCTGTCGGAGAATGTGAGGTCGCCGACATAAGCGCCGCGCAGGTACGCGCCCTCCAGAGCGTCGTGCGAGAGTATGCGCCCGTCCGGGAGCCTGCCGTCGAGGCACTCAACAAGCACCCTCGCGTCGATAAGCCCCTTGCCGGCAAAGCCGCCGCACTGGAAAGCGTCCATATACAGCTCATGACGTGTTCCCGTGTAGGGGTCTGAGCCGCCCGCACCCGCGAAGATGAGGGCAAAGTCCGTCGCGTTTGCGCTTTGAAGCTCCGAGGTGAGCGCGGGGTGGAGAATGGCGTGGCCGGAGACAACGCGGCGCGAATCCTTGCTCAGAACCGGCCTGCACAGAGGGTGCAGCGCAGCGCCTATAAGCTCACCGAGTGCGCCGGGGTAAACGCTCGTGTCGCTGTCGAGCGTGATGATGTAGCGTATTCCATTCAGAAAGTCTG
>CAMEHJ010000055.1 GCA_945917385.1 uncultured bacterium | reverse complement strand
AGGTCTCGGTGGGCAGGCCGACTGCGTTCTCAGCAGCGCCAAGGCTGGTGGCCTTGCCGCCGATCTCTTCCCAACCGCCGTTGAAGGCCTTGTCGCAAGCCCATTCAACAGAGCTGCGAACGCCCTTGAGAGCGGAGGTAATGACGGTGTCGGAGCTGAAGGACTGGTCAACGTCAACGCCGATGACTGCGCCGTCGTTAGCGGAAGCAGCAGCGGTGATGGAAGCGAACATGGAGCCGCCGCAGGCGAAGATGACCTCGGTGCCCTGCTCGTACCAGGAGTTAGCCATGGTCTGCAGTTCGGGAGAAGCGGAGAAGCTTGCGCCGTAGAGCCAGCTGTAGTTCACATCGACGTTAACGCCCATTTCCTTAGCGGCGGCGTCAATGCCCTGAACGAAGCCGTAGCCGTAACGGCAGCATGCGGGGTTGGAACCGCCGCCGCCGCCGCAGAAGCCGAGCTTGGTGTAGCCGTCTTTAACTGCTGCGTAGCCGGCGAGGAAGCCGGGCTGCTCTTCCTTGAATGCAACGCCTGCGATGTTGTCGAGACCGTCGAATGCCCAGCCGTCGATGAAGACGAACTTAACCTCGGGGAACTCGGCCGCTGCCTTTGCAAGAGCGGTGCCCTGCATGAAGCCTGCGCAGACAACAACCTTTGCGCCGTTGTCGGCGGCTGCCTTCATTGCGTCGTAACGGTCGTCGTCGGTAGCCTGGTCGCCGTTTGCGGGCTGGTAGTACTTGTAGGACAGACCGTTGTTGGCGGCGAAGACCTTAACGCCGTCGTAGGAGCCCTGGTTGAAGGACTTGTCCTTGAGCTGGCCGACGTCGGTGACGAAAGCAAGCTCATACTTGCCGTCGGCGGAAGTCATCTCATCGGGAACGTCGTCGGGATTGGTGACCTCTGCGGGAGCGGCGGGAGCTTCGGAAGCGGGAGCCTCGGAAGCAGCGGGAGCCTCGGAAGCAGCGGGAGCTTCGGAAGCAGGAGCCTGGGAAGCTGCGGGAGCTGCAGTGGAGCCGCATGCGCACAGAGCGAAGACCATGCACATAGCGAGAACGAGTGCGAGAATCTTTTTCATGTTTTTCCTCCATAATTGATTTTTGAACAAAACGTCTGTGTGCTCAACACACAGTACAGAATATATCATGAATCGCGCCGTAAATCAAGCGTAATAATAGCTAAATGATGAATTCAATATGTATAATTATTAAAAAAATACCGGCGGACTCACTTTTCGGACATCCTGACCGCGGTGTCAAGCGCAAGCTCCATCATCTGCAGGAAAGAGCTTTGCCGTTCGTCTGAGGAGAGACACTGCGGCTTATACAGATGGTCGGACACGGTGCAGATCGCAAGGGCGCGCTTTCCGGCATAGGCTGCGTTTGCGTAGAGGGCGGCGGCCTCCATCTCGATTGCGAGAACGCCCATCTTCTTCCACGCGTCGTTCGGGTTTAAGCCCTCGCGGGAATAGAAATTATCGGACGAGAGGAGATTGCCGACGCTGAAATTCAGCCCTTTTTCACGGGCACAATCGACGGCGGCACTCAGAAGCGTGTAGTCCGCGATGGGGGCGAAGGTGCCGGGCAGCTCAAAGTTTGAAACATAGCTTGAGGTGGTGCAGGCACCCTGACCTATGACGATGTCCATAACGTTCAGCTCTTCGCTGAGCGCACCGGCAGAGCCGACGCGGATGATGTTGTCCACATCGTAGAAATTGAAAAGCTCCCACGAGTAGATGCCGATGGAGGGCATACCCATGCCGGACGCCATGACCGATACGGGCACACCCTTCCATGTGCCGGTATAGCCCTGAACGCCGCGCACGTTGTTTACAAGCACCGGGTCGGTGAGAAAGGTTTCGGCAATGAATTTTGCCCTCAGCGGGTCGCCGGGCATGAGTACGGTTTTGGCGAACTCGCCCTTCTTTGCGGAAATATGCGGGGTAGGAACAGACATAAAAGCACCTCCGTAAAATAAAAACTTAATATGAGGATATTATATTGACAAAAATGTGAAAAGTCAAATTGAAAGGCAGGGAGAACTATGTTATAGTATGGAAGAAAAAGAGGAATCGGAGGATAAGGCTATGCAGGATGTAATGGTTATCGGCATTGCGGGCGGCACCGGCAGCGGAAAGACCACCATAACAAGAAAGCTCGTCTCCACGTTCGGAGGGGATGTCTCCGTCATATACCACGACAACTACTACAAGGCGCACCATGAGATGAGCTACGAACAGCGCTGCCTCATCAACTACGACCACCCGGACGCGTTTGACACCGATATGCTGATAGATGACCTTCGCGCGCTCAAGCGTGGAGAGGAGATAGTCTGCCCCGTATACGACTTCACTATACACGACCGCAGCGACGAGACGATAACCGTGCGCCCGTCGAAAGTCATCATCGTTGAGGGCATCCTGATCTTCCAGAATAAAGAGCTGTGCGGCGAGATGGATATAAGGATTTTCGTCGATACGGACGCGGATGTGCGCATACTGCGGCGCATCGTGCGCGATGTGCGCGAGCGCGGGCGCAGCCTTGAGAGCGTCGTGAACCAGTATCTTACGACCGTTAAGCCCATGCACGAGCAGTTTGTCGAGCCGAGCAAGCGAAACGCCGACATCATCATTCCGGAGGGCGGACACAACATCGTCGCGCTCGACATGGTGACCGAGCGCGTCAGGGCGCATCTGAGCGGAAAGAAGTAAGGGAGGAAACACAGTGGCCAAGCTATATTTCAAATACGGCGCGATGGGCTCGTCCAAGTCGGCGCAGGCGCTGATAACCAAGTTCAATTACGAGGAGCTGGGGATGAGCGTCTGGCTCATCAAGCCGAGCATCGACACGCGCGACGGCGCGGACATTATCCGAAGCCGCATCGGGCTTGAGGCGAGCGCCGACGTCATCACGCCCGAACAGGATATAGCTGCGGCGTACAATGCGCACGGCAAAACGGACGTTATCATCGCGGATGAGGCGCAGTTTTTTACCCCCGAACAGATAGACCAGCTTCGCGCCATCGTAGACGAGGAGGACATCCCTGTGCTCTGCTTCGGGCTGAGAACGGATTTTCTGACGCACTTTTTCCCCGGCGCGCAGCGGCTTATGGAGCTGAGCGATTCTCTGACCGAGATAAAGACGGTCTGTGCCTGCGGCAGAAAGGCGACGGTGAACGCGCGCATCGACGAGGGCGGACGCATAGTGACCCACGGCGACCAGCTCCTGCTCGGAGGCAACGACAGCTATATCGCCATGTGCCACAAATGCTGGAAACAGAAGATAAAGGAACAGGCGGAGGAATAAAAAATCGGTATGCGCTTTCGCGCATACCGATTTTTTATTATTCTTCTTTGTCTTTCTTCTCAGCCTTCGCGGCCTTTTTCGCGGCTTTGGCGGCCTTGCGGGCTTCGCGCTTCTGCTTCCACTTCGGGAAAAGCTTCCTGAAAAGCGGCCGGAACACGAAGAAGAGCAGAGCGAGGATTACAAGTGCCGGGATCATCGACACAATGAACACGAGCAGATCCTTAAAGAACTCGACCGCGCCCTTGACGGAGCCGACAAAGCTGTTAACCAGCCGCTCACCGTAGCTGACCTTGACGGGGGCGGAGGGCGTATAAGCGCTGACCTCGTTCACGGAGATTTCAACGGTGCTGTAATTCACGCGGCGGTCCCAGTTGTTGAGGGAGGACTGGAGACTTTCTATCATGTATCGCACATCGGTGAGCTTTTCCTCAATGGCGATGATGTCCTCAACGCTCTCGGCAAGGTCCATCATCTCAAGAAGCTTTGTCTCCTGCGCTTTGTATGCGTTCATGCGCGCCTGCGTGTCGTAATACTGCGCGGTCACGTTCTGGGTGTATGTATGGGTGTAGGGGATATTGCCGAGCGTAGAGAGGGAGTTCATCAGCGTCTGGAAATTCTCGCTCGGAATACGCACGGTGTAGCTCGCGCTGCGGTTTGAGGCGCTGCCGCGCGACTTGCTGTAGTAGTTCGCGCCGTTGACGCTGCTCGACTCTATCCAGCCGTCATACTGCGCAATAAGCTCGTTGAGCCCGGCAATGGTCTCGTCAAACTCGGTCGTCTCGATGGTCGTGTCGGCGGAATAGATGATCTTGTCAGGGTTAATATCGGAGCCGCCGGCGGAGGGGGTGTCGGGCATGGCGTCGCTTGCGGCAAGCCCGTTTGCGCCGCTGCCATACTCTTCGGCCATCATCATCCCTGCGGCGGGCGCAGCAGCAGGCTCAGCATAGGAATAGTCGGCGGCACTCTCCGCTTTGAATTCGGAGGAGGCGCCGCAGGCACACATTGAAAGCGTCATCAGAACGGCAAGCAGCAGAGAAAGTATCTTTTTCATGTCAAACCTCCGTTATAAATTGTCCTCACTTGTCATGACGCGGAACAACACGGATTTGTTTCCTAATTTCAAATAAATTCCTTCGTAAGCTCCGTCACAACGTGCTGGCACAGCAGCATTCCCGCGCTCGCCGGAACCCAGACAAGCGAGCCGGGTATGCTCCTTCTGCCGGGGGGCGGGGCTTCAAGCTGCTCCGGCTCCATCGGCTCTTCGGGACTGAACACAACGAGGTGGTGGTTAATTCCGCGCGCGCGAAGCTCCTTTCTTACGACGCGCGCAAGAGCACAGCCGGAGGTCTTGGAGATGTCGCTGATCCGAAGCAGGCTTGCGTCGCGCTTGTTGCCGGTGCCGAGGGAGGAGATTATCGGTATGCCGCGCTCAAGACAGCTTATGATGAGGTCGATTTTGCAGGCGACAAGGTCTATGGCGTCAACAACGTAATCGTAATCGCGCAGGAAGTCCTCCCGCTCGGCGGCCTCGTAATGACCGAAGATAACGTTCACGCGGATATCGGGGTTAATGTCTCTGATGCGCTGTGCCATGACCTCGGCCTTTGGCATATCGAGCGTGGAGGACAATGCGCAGAGCTGGCGGTTAATATTGCTCAGCCCCACGGTGTCGCGGTCAATGAGCGTAAGCTCACCCACGCCGGAGCGGGCAAGTGCCTCCGCGCACCATGAGCCGACCCCACCGATGCCGAACACGGCAACGTGGCTGTTTCTGAGCTTTGTCATCGCACTCTCACCGAGCAGCATCCGCGCGCGTAATGTGCGTTCATCCATAAAAACCAGTCCTTTCAAGGTGAAAACCTCCGTTAATCACGGAGGTTTTCACTCGTTTTGATTTAAGCGACAAACTTCATGCCGAAGCCCTCGGAGGTGACGGCGGCGTCGGTCTGCGCGGTGAGCCAGTCGGAGACCGCGGTATTGCGCAGGTCGTTCTCGGCAATGTAGTCTCTGTAATTCTGACCCTCACCTACATAGTAGATGATGTGGTAGCCGGTGTAGGAGGTGTTCTCGTTATACACGATGGCGACGTCACCGTGCTTGTGGGGAGCGAAGCAGAAGCTGTCAAACTCCGGCACGGTCTGACCCTTGTAGATGCTGTCGTAAAGACCGCCGTTGGTGTTGGAGCCTGCGTCCTCGGAATACTTCTCCGCGAGCGCAGCGAAGCTCTCCTCACTCTTGTCGCCGGCGTTGAACTCGTCAAGGATGGACTCGGCCATGGCCTTGGCGGTGTTCTTTGCCTCCTCGGTGTACTCGCCGTTCGCGTCGGCGGCAGCCTTTATGAGGATGTGGCGAACCTGCGCGAGATTATAGTCATTGTCGCTGTGCGAGACGAAAACCACAACATAATAGCCCATACCGGACGAGCTTTCAACCACGGTGATATCGCCCGCCTTGCGGGAAGCGTCGGTGAGCCACTGCTTGTAGTCGCCGAGGTTTGCGCCCTTAACGCCGGTCTGAGTGTATGCACTCGCATCCTCAACGACGGCGGCAACAGCCTCGTTCATGCGGGCTTCGAAGTCCTCACCCTCGGAAGCCTTGTAGCCGGCGGCGACAGCCTCGGCCTTCTGTTTGGCCTCGGCGAGAGTTTCGGGAGTGACCTCGTTCTTGGTGGCGCCGTCCTCACCGTTAGTCTCAACGGTATCGGCGGCAACATAGTAGTAAATATAATCGTAGAGATCCTGCGAGCCCTCGTAGCTGTCGTACTTCTCCTTCAGCTCGCTGTCGCTGTACTGAAAGCTCTCGAACAGGGTATTGACGGCCTTGTTCGCAAGCGCGGAGACACGCGCCTCCTCAAGTGCGAGCTTCAGGTTCACACCCTCGCCGTACATGGCGGAGAGCAGACGGTCGGCGTTCGCGTAGCCCTGAGATTTGGCTGCCTCGTCAGCGCCCTCAAAGCCGGCCTCGACGGAAGCAAGCTCATCCTCGGTAAGAGCGATGCCGTTTTCGGCGGCGTAGTCACACAGAAGCTTTGTCTGCAGAGCGTCGGTCTCGGCGGCGGAGAGGAAGTAGTCTCTCCAGGTACCGTCAATCATGGAGCAGTCCTGCTCGTCAAGTCCCTTGACGCCCGCGGAGGTGTCAAGCCCGAACATGGAAGCGTAGCTGCCGTACTGGGTGAGGAAGTTATTGTACTGCATACCGAAGCGGTAGTTCATCCGGGCGGCGCTGTATTTTTCGCCGTTGACGGTGTATGCGGTAAGCTTGTAGACAAGGCCGGAGTTCAGCAGCAGGATCGCCGCGATAAGCAGAACTATTGCGACCGTGCCGAGCGTCCAGCGGCGCTTGCTCTGGGCTTTGGCCTTTGCCTCGGCCTCGGCGCGCAGGGCCTTCTTGTCTGTGCCGGCCTCTCTTGCGGCCTGACGGAGTTTCTTTTCACTTGATGCACTCATTGTGTTTTATCTCATCCTTTGCGTAAAAGTTAATGCTCTAAACCTCTGTATACATACAGACCAATATATTATAACTCAAACAGCGCGCCGATTCAAGACAAATTATACGATATTACATTGCGGGAAAAATTTTCCGCGCGGTAATATCCGCAAGGCGGCGGGCATATAATAAATCGTTATGAAAAAACGAAAGGAGACGCGCGCGAATGGACGTGGATGATTTCATCTTCGGGGACTTCGACCCCGGCCCGAGCAGGAGATAGACACAATGGAAAATATGCTGTTTTTTCAGCATATCAGAAAACTTGGCTTTTCCTAAAAGTGATGAGATACTTTTACTTGGCTCTC
>CAMEHJ010000054.1 GCA_945917385.1 uncultured bacterium | reverse complement strand
AGCCGCCTCGTCGAGCAGATCTATCGCCTTGTCGGGCAGGAAGCGGTCGTTTATATACCTGACGGACAGCTCGTAAGCAGCAGTCAGCGCCTCGTCGCTCAGCGCGACATGGTGGTGCTTTTCAAGGCCGGGGCGCAGCGCGCGCAGCATCGTCATGGTCTGCTCGCGCCCCGGCTCCTCCACTTTGACCGGCTGAAAGCGGCGCTCAAGCGCGGCGTCCTTCTCGATATGACGGCGGTACTCCTCAAGCGTCGTCGCGCCTATCATCTGCACCTCGCCCCTGCCGAGTGCGGGCTTGAGTATATTCGCAGCGTCGATAGCGCCCTCGGCGCTGCCCGCGCCGATTATCGTGTGCAGCTCGTCCACAAACAAAATAACGTCCCCCGCGCGTCTCACGTCGCGCAGCACCGCCTTCACGCGCTCCTCAAAGTCGCCGCGGTATTTCGTGCCCGCCAGAAGCGCCGGGATGTCCAGCGCGACAATGCGCTTATTTTTCAGCCCGTCCGGCGCCTGACCGCGCGCCACGCGCACGGCAAGTCCCTCGGCGACCGCCGTTTTGCCGACGCCCGGCTCACCGATGAGGACGGGGTTGTTCTTCGTTTTGCGCGAGAGTATCTGGATGGCGCGGTTTATCTCGTCGCCGCGGCCGACGACCGGCTCGATACGGTTCGCGGCGGCAAGCGCTGTCAGGTCGCGGCTGTACTGGTCGAGCACGCGCGTTTCCGGACGGCGCTGCGTGTGTACGGTACCGGTCTGGTACCGGCTGTCCGGTGAGGGCGAGGGCGCGCCGAACAGCGCGAGTACGTCCGCATACACTTCGTCCGGCTCGACGCCCAGCTCGCGAAGCGCCGCCGCGCCTGAGCTGTCATGCTGGCACACTACGCCCGCAAGCAGGTGCTCCGTGCCGATATAGCCGCGGTGCTGCTCTCTCGCGCGCATCGCCGCCCGCTCCATGGCATAGCCTGCGCGCTCCGTCAGCCCCTGATTCGGTATGCCGGGCAGGCCGCCGCCGTTCGCGCTCATAATAACACGGCGCAGGCTCTCCTCGCTCACGCCGCGTCTTTCCAGTACCTGCGCGCCGAGCCCGTCCTTTTCCCGCAGGATGCCGAGCAGAAGATGCTCCGTGCCGACATAGCCGTGCCCCATCTCCCCGGCGGCACTGCGCGCATTGTCGATAGCGTCCTCCGCGCGGCGGGTGAATTTTTCGTTGCTTTTTATAAGGCATACCCCCTTTTTGATTATGCCCCGGTCGCGCCGGCAATTCCGGCGAATACAGTCGGGTGTTTTAAGAAAATTATAGACCGTTTCACGAATTATTATTTCCATTTATAAATTAGTAATTGATTTTTCCCGCAAACGTGCTACAATATTTCCAGCAGTGACCTTACCCGGTCATAGAATTATATGGAGGTAATATCATGGCATACGTTATTTCTGATGAGTGCCTGTCCTGCGGCTCTTGCGCAGCTCAGTGCCCCGCTGAAGCGATCGATATGGGCGAGCTTCACTACGAGATCGACCCCGATAAGTGCCTTGAGTGCGGTGCTTGCGCAGCTCAGTGCCCCGCTGAGGCTATTTCTGAGGGCTGAGTTCTCACGCCTGAGGGGGAATATCCCTTTGGAACATAAAAAACAGGAAGCGATTTTTTCGCTTCCTGTTTTTTTATATTCCGTATTCTTTTATTTCCCGCTCTGCTCGCTCTTTCTGTGCTCAAGAAGCATCTTGTCCTTGAGCGCCATGAGCTTCGGGGAGAGGTCCACATAGTAGTTGTGGGGGTTGTCAAAACGCTTGACCTCCGGCCAGAGGGTGCTTATCTGATAGGCGCAGTTGGTCTTTATCTGCTTGAGCGTGGGCAGCTCATACTGAAGCTCGCCGTTTTTGAAGATGGGCACCTGCAGCTCGACCGCCTGATAGTTTTCGATAAGCTTGGTCTTCCAGCGGTCATGCGGGTCGCATATCTCGATGGGGCGGCTGTCGTCCACGGTCTCGTCGCGCAGACAGATATAGTCCGCCATCGCCATGCCGGTCTCGCGGTCGTAAAAACGATAGACCTTCTTGAAGCCGGGGTTCGTAATTTTGCCGACGTTTTCACTGACCTTGATCTTGGGGGTGAGGGTGCCGTCGTCTGTCTCGACGGCGCAGAGCTTATACACGCCGCCGAACACGGGCGTGCTCTTCGAGGTGATAAGCCGCTCGCCCACGCCGAAAGCGTCGATGCAGGCGCCCTGACGGATGAGGTCGGAAATCAGACGCTCATCCAGGGAGTTGGAGACGGTTATGGTGCAGCCCGTCCAGCCGGCATCATCGAGCATTTTACGCGCCTTGCGCGTGAGATATGCCATGTCGCCGGAGTCCAGACGGATGCCGCACTTGGTTATGCCGAGCGGCTTCAAAACCTCGTTAAAGGCGCGGATGGCGTTGGGCACGCCGGATTTCAGCGTGTCATAGGTATCGACGAGCAGCGTTGCGCTGTTGGGGTAGGTGCGGCAGTAGCTGACAAAGGCGTCGTACTCGCTGTCGAACATCTGAACCCATGAGTGCGCCATGGTGCCCGCGGCGGGAACACCGTAAATCTGGTCGGAGACGGTGCAGGCGGTGCCGGCACAGCCGCCGATGAACGCGGCGCGCGCACCCGTTACGGCACCCGCGATGCCCTGTGCGCGGCGTGAGCCGAACTCAAGCACCGCACGCCCCTCCGCCGCGCGGCAGACGCGGCTGGCCTTGGTGGCAATAAGGCTCTGGTGGTTGAACTCAAGCAGGAGGTAGGTCTCGACAAGCTGAGCCTGAATTGCGGGGGCGCGGACGGTTATTACCGGCTCACCGGGGAAAATGACCGTCCCCTCCGGTACCGCCCAGATGTCGCCGGTGAAGCGGAAGTTTGCAAGGTACTCAAGAAAGCCCTCGCTGAACAGACCTCTGGAGCGCAGATACTCGATATCCTCCGGCTCAAAGCGGAGATTGTTTACATAGTCCACAATCTGCTCAAGTCCGGCGGCGACGGCGTAGCCGCCCTTATCGGGGATGTCCCTGAAAAAAACGTCGAAATAGCTTATCTTCTCTCCGACGCCGTCGGCAAAGTAGCCGTTTCCCATGGTAAGCTCATAGAAATCGCATAGCATGGTAAGGTTGATTCCGTTTGCTGTTTTCATCCTATTCCTCCTCGGCTCACGCCGAACGGTTTTATGTGAATTTATTATAATCATATTCGTTTTTTTAGGCAAGGGTTTTGTATGGTCTGTTAAAATTTTGTCGTCTGCGGGTGCTTCTTCTGTTGACTTTAAGGCGGGTTTGATATATTCTTTATGATGATATTATTAAAAGTAAAATATATTTTTGAGGTGTGCATATGACCAAACAGATATTTACTCCGGGCAGAACCGAGCTTGCCGGCAACCACACCGACCACCAGAACGGCCGCATTCTTGCCTCGGCCGTCGATCTCGGTCTTTACGCGGATGTGGAGGCGACCGATTCCTCATTCGCGGTTATCGCGTCCGAGGGATTCAAGCCTTTTGAGGTGAACATCGAACATACCGCAGTGCGCCCGACCGAGTTTGGCTCTTCAACGGCACTCGTGCGCGGCGTTATCTCCGCGTTCAAGGATTACGGTCTGAAGGTCGGCGGTTTTCACGCAAGCATCCGCTCTACGCTGCCCGCAGGCTCCGGGCTAAGCTCCTCTGCCGCGTTCTCTGTTATGATAGGAAGGATTCTGAGCGAGCTTTATAATAACGGCGAGGTCGCTCCCGTCGTACTCGCAAGAATTGCGCAGCAGGCGGAGAAGGAGCACTTCGGCAAGCCCTGCGGCCTTATGGACCAGCTCGCCTGCGCCATCGGCCACCCCGTATATGTTGACTTCAAGACCGGCGAAATTGAGCCGATAAACGCAAACTTCGCTGAGATGGGGCTGACTTTGTGCCTGACAAACACCGGCGGCAGCCACGCGGGACTCGACTCCTCCTACGCGCGTATCCCCGCCGACATGGTTTACATCGCAAACCTCTTTGACAAGGGCGTGCTGTCCGACGTGGACCCCGCGGAGTTCTACGCGAAAAACTGGGACCCCGCAAACAGACCCGTGCGCCGCGCGATGCACTTCTTCGGTGAAAACGAGCGCGTGCCCAAGATGCGCGAGGCGCTCAAAAACCGTGACGGCGAGACCTATATGAAGCTTATGAACGAGTCCGGCCGCTCCTCCGAGGAGTTGCTCAACAACATCGTGACGAGCGCTTCCAAGGACCGCAAGCTTGCCGACGGGCTTGAGCTTTCGTCAAAGCTTCTTGACGGCAAGGGCGCATGGCGCGTTCACGGCGGCGGCTTTGCCGGCTGTGTTCAGGCGCTCATGCCGAGCGACTACTTCGACTATTATAAGCAGGAGATGGAAAAGGTATTCGGCGTCGGCTCCTGTCGCATCGTCCATCTTGTCTGACGAATTTTAATATGAAAAACTGCCGGGGTGCTGACCCCGGCAGTTCTTATTTTATAAGCTCTCAACGGTCTGTATCTGCGTACCCTCGCTTATGCCGAGCAGAGCGCAGACGCGCTCATAGTTCTCTCTGCCGCCGCTCGTGCGGATGGTGAGCGTTCCCTCGTGGCCGGTACGCAGCAGCGAGTTTTCGCGGAGCCAGTCCGACACCGCCTCCGCCTGTGCGCGTGATGCATCTATCAGTGTAAGCTCAGGATAGCACTTACTAAACACGTCCGCCACGATGGGGTAGTGCGTGCAGCCGAGGATGAGTCTGTCTCTCCCGCCGGCGGCAATGATTTTATCAATGCATGCGCGTATCTCCGTCTCGACCGCCGCGCCCTCAACAATGCCGCCGTCTATCAGCGCGGCGAGCTCGTGTGAGCCTTGCTTGGCAAGTCTGAAACCGGGCATCTCTTTGCACAGACTTTGCTCAAATACGCCGCTTTTTACGACGCGCTCCGTCGCGATAAGCCCCGCGGAGTCAACGCCCATCCCGGCGACATACTTTGCCGTGCTCTCAACGATGCTGAAAAGCTGCAGGTTTGTTTCACGGCGGAACCTGTCAACAACGGTGGATATGGTGTTGCAAGCGATGACCACGCACTTGACGCCCTCGCGCTCAAAGCTGCGTATCATTTTCATACCAAGCTCAAATATCTCGTCCTCGCTTCGGTTGCCGTAGGGGCAGTTTACGCTGTCACCGAAGAAGAGCACATCCTCCACAGGCAGTATGCGCCGCAGGTTCTGTACCACGGTGAGGCCGCCGACACCGGAGTCCATCGCACCGACAGGCGCGTCCCTTTTTATCAATAAATTCACTTCCTTGCCCCGACGCTTTTGCGCCCGCTCTTTCTTTTTATACAGTATATTCTATATATGGAGATTTTGCAAGTAATTAGACCGTCCGTGCAAGCGCGCAGCGAATTAGACATGAAAAGCACCCGGCAAAAGCCGGGTGCTCTGTCATTATGTTTTGCCGGATTATTCGTACATGGTCTTGAGCTTCATCAGGTGCTCGTAGCGCTCCATGGCGTTCTTCTCGGACTTGGTGAACAGACCGTCCGCGCGTTCGGGGAACTCGCGGGTCAGACGGCTGTAACGGGCCTCGTTCATGAGGAACTCGCGGTAACCGCCTGCAGGCTCCTTGCTGTCGAGAGTGAACTTATTGGTCTCTGCATCCGGGTTGAAGCGGAAGAGGTTCCAGTAGCCGCACTTGACTGCCTTGTCCATTTCCTTCTGGCAGTTCTCCATACCGCCCTTGATGCTGTGCATCTCGCAGGGTGCGTATGCAATGATGAGGGAGGGACCCTTGTGAGCCTCTGCCTCGGCGATTGCCTTGAGGGTCTGGACCTTGTTTGCGCCCATTGCGATCTGTGCAACGTAGACGTAGCCGTAGGTCATTGCGATCTCAGCCAGGGACTTGGACTTGATTTCCTTACCGGCTGCCGCGAACTGAGCGACCTGACCGATGTTGGAAGCCTTGGAAGCCTGTCCGCCGGTGTTGGAGTAAACCTCGGTATCGAAGACGAAGATGTTCACATCCTTGTTGGATGCCAGCACATGGTCAACGCCGCCGAAGCCGATGTCGTATGCCCAGCCGTCGCCGCCGAAGATCCACATGGACTTCTTGTTCAGGAAGTCCTTCTTTGCAAGGATTGCCTTGCGGGTCTCGCAGTCGCAGTCCTTTGCCTCGAGCAGAGCGATGAGCTTCTTTGCGGGAGCCTGGTTCTTGTTGCCGTCGTCGTAGGTGGCGAGGTACTCGGCAGCGGCTGCCTTGATTTCCTCATCCTTGCCCTCGGCGGCGATCTTCTCGATGAGAGGCTTCACGTCGTCGCGGATCTTCTTCTGGCCGAGGTACATACCGAGACCGTGCTCTGCGTTATCCTCGAACAGGGAGTTTGCCCATGCGGGGCCCTTGCCCGCCTTGTTGACGGTGTAGGGAGAGGTAGCTGCGGGGCCGCCCCAGATGGAGGAACAGCCGGTAGCGTTGGAGATGAGCATATGGTCGCCGAAGAGCTGGGTTACGAGGCGGGCATAGCTGGTCTCGGCGCAGCCTGCGCAGGAGCCGGAGAACTCAAGGTACGGCTGTGCGAACTGGCTGAACTTGACGTTGCCTGCGTCGAACATATCTGCCTTCTCGGAGACGTTTGCAACGCAGTAATCGAAGACCTTCTGCTCCTCGATCTGGCTCTCCATGGGGACCATCTTGATTGCGCCGACAGCGCACTGGCCGATGCAGACGCCGCAGCCCATGCAGTCGAGCGCGGAGACGGCCATGGTGAACTTGTAAACGCCCTTGCCCTTACCGGCCTTGATGTCGGCAAGCTTGGTCTCTGCGGGAGCAGCAGCCGCTTCCTCGGCGGAGAGTGCGAAGGGACGGATGGTTGCGTGCGGGCAGACGAATGCACACTGGTTGCACTGGATGCACTTCTCTGCGTCCCATTCGGGAACGGAGACGGCGATGCCGCGCTTCTCGTATGCGGCGGCGCCCAGCTCGAAGGTACCGTCGGCGTGGTCGACGAAGGTGGAAACGGGCAGGGAGTCGCCGTCCATCTTGTCGATGGGATCAAGGATGTTCTTGACCATCTTGACGGTCTTTTCGCGGCCGGTGGCAACGGCGGTGTCGGCCTTGTCCTCGGCGGTTGCCCAGGATGCGGGGATCTCTACCTTGGTGTAGGCGGTGGCGCCGGCGTCGATTGCCTTGTGGTTCATGTCAACGATGTCCTGACCCTTCTTCAGGTAGGAGTGCGTCGCGGCATCCTTCATGTAGCCGATAGCCTCTGCCTCGGGCATGACCTTTGCCAGAGAGAAGA
>CAMEHJ010000053.1 GCA_945917385.1 uncultured bacterium | reverse complement strand
CGAGTAATATCGGAGCTGATTTTGGTGCGGAGGACGAAGGCTTGCTGTCGCAAGTCGAGGACGACAAATCAAAAGCAGCCCGACAGTGCCGCTCAAATGCGGTGAGTGTTCAACTCCCGTTGGACTATTATAATTCTGTTTCGGGATAATGAAAAGAGCACTGCCGTGAAGCGGTGCTCTTTGATATACAAATTATCTCTTGCTGAACTGCGGAGCGCGACGGGCTGCTTTGAGACCGTACTTTTTACGCTCTTTCATTCTCGGGTCGCGAGTCAGGAAGCCTGCGGCCTTGAGAGCTGCGCGGTAGCTGTCGTCAACGAGGAGCAGTGCGCGGGCGATACCGTGGCGGATTGCGCCGGCCTGACCGGAAACGCCGCCGCCGGAGACGGTAGCTTCGATATCGACCTTGCCGACGGTCGCGGTGGCGACCAGGGGCTGACGGACGATCAGCTTGAGAGTTTCGAGACCGAAGTAGTCGTCGATGTCACGGCCGTTGATGGTGATAGCACCGGTGCCGTTGGGGATGAGGTGAACGCGTGCGACGGAGGACTTTCTGCGTCCGGTGCCGTACATATAGGGCTTCTTGCACTTATAGGTTGCCATATTTCTTTACCTCCTTAGCGATCCCAGACTTCGGGCTTCTGCGCTGCGTGGGTGTGCTCGGCGCCGGCGAAGATTCTCAGGCGCTTGAGCTGCCACTGGGCGATGGTGTTCTTCTGAAGCATGCCGCGGACAGCGAGGCGCATAGCAAGCTCAGGCTTCTTCTGCATGAGAGTCTTGTACTGAGTCTCCTTCAGACCGCCGGGGAAACCGGAGTGAGTGCGGTAGTACTTCTGCTCCAGCTTTTTGCCGGTGAGGACAGCGTCCTTGGCGTTGATGATGATGACGTAATCGCCGCAGTCAACGTGCGGGGTGTAGTCGGTTTTGAGCTTGCCGCGGAGAAGGTCAGCGGCGAGAGCAGCGGTTTTGCCCATGGGCTTGCCTGCTGCGTCAAGGACGTACCACTTGCGCTGTACGGTCTCCTTGGTTACCATGGTAGTAGACATATTCGGCCTCCGTATAGAATTAAAAAGTTTTGACAATTCAGGCGTTTGACATTAAAATATTTTTCATACTAATTTTTAATAAAAATCTTCAATATCAGCTTGGTCTATTGGCGCAATACTGCGTTATCGTCGCTTACCATACACAAAGCATGGCGGCGCTCCGCTGCCTTGTCTTGCACCAATATACCTGCGCTGCTGATTGAATCTTTTTATCAAGAATTAGTACCTCAAACGCGCTTTATCTTTATATCACAAGAACTTTTGCAAGTCAACACCTATTTTAATCCTGATTTTACAATCTCTCAAATTCTCCGGAATACTCTCAAATTCTCCGTTATACTGGATTTGAATTTTTAATTTATGAGGATCTCTGCCATGGACAAACTGCTCAACGAATTTACAGGCATGGTGCGCCGCGCCGTGGACGACTATGAAATGATACAGGAGGGGGACAAGGTCGCCGTCGGCGTGTCCGGCGGGAAGGACAGTATGCTGCTGCTCCTCGCCCTCAACCACCTGAAAAAATACTACCCCCGGCACTTTGAGCTTGAGGCGGTCACGATAGAGCTGGGCTTCGAGGGCATGGATTTTACCCCCGTCAAGGAGCTTTGCGAGCGCCTTGAGATACCCTATACCTGCGTCAAGACGGATATCAAGGAGATCGTCTTTGACGTGCGCAAGGAGGATAACCCCTGCTCGCTCTGCGCGAAGATGCGCCGCGGCGCGCTCAACGACATTATCAGGTCGCGGGGCATAACCAAGCTCGCCCTCGGCCACCATTTTGACGACGCCGTCGAGACCTTTATGATGAGCCTGCTTTTTGAGGGACGCATAAGCTGTTTTCGCCCCGTGACCTTCCTTGACCGCAGCGGCGTCACGCAGATACGCCCGCTCGTCTACTGCGGCGAGCAGAAGATAGCGAACGTCGCCGCCGCGCTGAACGTTCCCATCGTTGAAAACCCCTGCCCGCAGGACAAGGCGAGCAAGCGCTACGAGATAAAGAAGCTGCTGTCTGCCCTCTGCCGCGATTACCCCGACATGAAGAGCAAGATCTTCGGCGCCATGCAGCGCCAGCCGCTCCCCGGCTGGGAGCCGCTTCCGAGCTACAGAACAAGAAAAGACGACAAATGACCCGCACAAACTGGTCATATAAAATAATCTTGCTTTGGTGATATTCAAATAACCAGAACGATGTTATTATGACCTGGAAAAATAAGAAGCGAGGTCATTTTATGAAAAGCTTGCGTCAGTCGCACCCGACAAAATGGATAACCGTCTGCGCCGTGTTCATGGCGATGAACATTGCGCTCAGCTCGTTCAGCATTCCCGTCCCCGGCGGGCATCTGTACCTCAATGATATCATCATCGTCACCGCCGCCATACTGCTCGACCCGCTCGGCGCTTTTCTGGTAGGAGGCATCGGTGCGTTTCTCGGCGACTTCTTCTTCTACCCCACGCCGATGTTCGTCTCGCTTGCGGTGCACGGCCTTCAGGCGCTGGTCATCTCGCTGCTTGCGCATAAGGATAACGCGCAGTCCGGCTTTGTGAGAACGCTCATAGGCGTTGCGCTCGGCGTTGTAATAATGGTCGTGGGCTACACGCTCGGCCGCGCGTTTATATACAGCACGCCCGCCTATGCGATTATGAAGCTCCCGTTCCAGATCCTTCAGGCCGTCGTCGGCGCGGTCGTGGGACTTCTGCTCTGCTTCAAGACGAGACTTCTCGCCGCGTGGGAGAAATTCTGCAAATAAAATACCGGAAAAACCTGCCCCCCGGACGGACACAGCGCCGTCCGGGGCTTTTCCTTTTCTGCGCGCGGTGGTATAATTATAATAATGAAAGATATCGGAGAAACGGAAATGGACGCCAAAAACGACAAGACAAACTACAAATTTTTCAGCCACAGGGAGTGTGAGTATTTCCCCTGTCACAAGGGCGCGGACCCGGAGAGATTTAACTGCCTGTTCTGCTACTGCCCGCTGTACCTGCTGGGCGAGAAGTGCGGCGGCGGCTTTCGCATCCTGCCGGACGGGCGCAAGGACTGCTCAGGCTGTCTCTATCCGCACATCCCGGAAAACTACGACCGCATACGCGAGCGCTACTGTGAGATAGAGCGCGCAATGCCGAAGAAATAGTTTTCGCGGCGCGTGTGAAGCTATTGCCACAGACGCGCATTTGTGGTATATTCTGAACAACAATAGCATAGTGAAACTCATCCGGTGCTCCCACAGCGTTACGCTGCGGAGGGAGGTAAAAGGGAAACAGGTGTGAATCCTGTACGATCTCGTCACTGTATTCGGGAAGTGCGCAGCCGAAATGCCACTGACCTTCGGGTTGGGAAGGCGGCGGCGCACGCAGATCCGTGAGCCAGGAAACCTGCCGGACTGTTGGTACGGGGAGAAGTCCCAAGGCTACGAGGAATTGGCTGTACTGTTATGTGCGGCCTTTTACTGTTTTTATGGTAAAAGGCTCTCTTTTTGCGCGCGGTCATTCGGGAAGCAAGCCGTACCCTCTGTGCGGAAAAGGAGAAAAACATATGAAAAAACTCACAGCACTGCTGCTCGTTGCAGCCATCGCCCTCTCGCTCTGCGCGTGCGGAGCGGCCGCAGAAAAGACGACCCAGCCGGAAGCGACAGCCGCCGCAAAAGAAACAGCCCAGCCGGAGGAGACAGAAACCGCCATGACACCGCAGACAGACGAGGAAAATTACAATACGGGTGATGCTTCACTGGATAATCCCGGAAACGCGGACGGCATCGGGGAGCGCGAAATGCTTGTCGTCAGCTTCGGCACGAGCTATAACGACAACCGCCGCCTGACCATCGGCGCGATCGAGAACGATATCGAGACTGCGTTCCCGGAGTATTCCGTTCGCCGCGGCTTTACCAGTCAGATAATCATTGACCATGTTCTGAGCCGCGACAATATCAAAATCGACAACGTCACCGAAGCGCTTGAGCGCGCGGCGGCAAACGGCGTGAAGGAGCTTGTGGTCGTCCCCACGCACCTGATGGACGGCTATGAGTATAACGACCTTGTAAACGAACTTGCAAACTACGCGGACGCGTTTGACAGGATATCCGTCGGCAGACCCCTGCTCGACACGGACGAGGACTTCACCGCGGTCGCACAGGCGGTAGTTGACGCCTGCGCTGAGTTTGACGACGGCGAGACCGCCATATGTCTCATGGGTCACGGCACCGAGGCCGACTCAAACGGCGTGTACGAGAAAATGCAGGATACGCTCACGGCGATGGGCGCGGAAAACTACTTCGTCGGCACTGTCGAGGCGGAGCCGAGCCTTGATACCGTACTCTCGCTTGTCAAAAACGGCAGCTATAAGCGTGTTGTGCTCCGCCCGCTGATGGTCGTCGCCGGCGACCACGCCAACAATGACATGGCGGGCGACGAAGAGGACAGCTGGAAGTCCATGTTCGAGGCGGAGGGCTATGAGGTTCTCTGCGTCGTCGAGGGGCTTGGACAGCTTGAGAGCATAAGGGATATCTACGTCCGCCACGCGCGCGCCGCCGTGGAAGACATGGCAAAATAATAAAACCAGGCGGCAGTTTGAAAAATTCAACTGCCGCCTGTCCGTAAAGAGGTAAATATGTTCAGAAAAATTATTATATCCGCGCTGCTGCTAATGACGCTCACAATGACGGCGTGCACAGCGCAGCCCACCGCCGACCCGACCGCGACCCCCGCCCCCGACGCCGAAGCGGCGCAGCCTGAGACAACGGTGGCTGAGACGGATTTGTCTCCCGTGGACGCGGACTCGCTCAAGGACGGAAGCTACACGGTAACGGTGGATTCAAGCTCCTCCATGTTCAGGATCGTTGACTGCACGCTCACGGTCGAAAACGGGCAGATGAGCGCCGAGATGACGATGGGCGGCACGGGCTATCTCAAGGTGTATATGGGTACGATCGAAGAGGCGGAGAAAGCCCCCGACAGCGAGTGCATCCCTTTTAAGGAGCTTCCAGACGGCGCGCACAGCTTCACGGTACCTGTGAGTGCGCTGGATAAGCCCATAGACTGCGCCGCGTTCAGCAAGAAGAAAGAGGCGTGGTACGACAGAACGCTCGTTTTCCGCGCGGATTCCCTCCCGGCGGAGGCGTTTTCCGACGGGTATTTCGTGACGGCGGAGACACTCGGATTATCGGACGGGGAGTATAGCTGTGCCGTTTCGCTCTCCGGCGGCTCCGGCAGGGCGAGCATACAGTCCCCCGCCGCGATGAGAGTGGAAAACGGCGAGGTTTTTGCGAGCATTCTCTGGTCGAGCAGCAGCTACGACTATATGCGCGTCGGGGATGAGCGCTATGACGCGCTGAGTAATGACGGCGGGTCGCTGTTTGAAATTCCCGTCGCGTATTTTGACAGACCCATCTCCGTCGCGGCAAACACGACGGCGATGAGCACGCCCCACGAGATAGAATACAGCCTGTGTTTTGATTCAGAGAGCATAGAATGAAGAAGCTTATCATACCGATTTTGCTCGTCTCGCTTATTCTCACCGCCTGCGGCGCGGCGCAAAGCGCAGGTCAGGCGGAGACGTCCGCGCCCGAGCGCGTGGAGCTTTCCTATGCGAAGGAATTTACGATAGACAGATATGCGGACGGAAGCACGCTTCTGACGATAGGTGAGAACCGGTATCTCGTTATCCCCGAAAACGGTGAGCTGCCGGAGCGTGTTCCGGAGGGTACGCTCATACTGCAAAGACCGATAGAGAACGTCTATCTTCAGGCGACCTCCGCGATGGATTTAATCTGCACGATAGACGCGCTCGACCATGTCAGGCTGTCGGGAACGCAGGAGAGCGGCTGGTATGTGCCGGCGGCGGAGGAGGCGATGGCGCGCGGCGATATCCTCTACGCCGGAAAATACAGCGCCCCCGATTATGAGACGATTCTGGAAAACGGCTGCGGCCTTGCAATCGAGTCCACGATGATACTGCATAAGCCGGAGGTCATCGAGCAGCTCTCAAAGCTTGGCGTACCGACGCTGATCGAGCGCTCAAGCTATGAAAATGACCCGCTCGGCCGCATGGAGTGGATAAAGCTCTATGGTGTGCTGTTCGGGAAAGAGGAGCTTGCCGGGCAAATATTTGAGGAAAAAACCGCCGCGGTCAGGGAGCTTATGAACTCCACGCCCACGGGAAAAAGCGCTGCGTTTTTCTACATAAACGGCAGCGGCTCCGCCACGGTACACAAGCCCGGCGGCTACGTCAGCCGGATGGTGGAGCTTGCGGGCGGGCGGTACCTGCCGGAGGGCGAGGCGGAAAACGACAGCGCCCTGTCCACCGAGAATATGCAGCTTGAAAGCTTTTATGCCGCGGCGCGCGACGCCGACGTGCTCATCTACAACAGCGCCATAGACGGCGGCATCGCTTCCGTAGATGAGCTTTGTGCCAAGTGGGAGCTGCTTTACGAGTTCAAGGCGGTGCGCGAGGGCAATGTCTGGTGTACGGACAGGAGCCTTTTTCAGCAGAGCATGAGCCTCGGTGAGCTTATCGCGGACATGCACGCCGTGTTCGCTGAGGATGAGACGGCGAAGCTCAGGTTTTTGTATAAGTTGAACTGAAAGGAGAGCGGGTATGAAGCGAGCATCATTGGCTCCGCGCTTTGCACTGCTTTTGTGTTTGCTGATAATATTTGCCGTGTGGAACATCGCCTGCGGCAGCGTCCGAATCGGCGCGAAAGAGCTTGCGAGCACGCTTTTCGGCGCGGGCGACGGCATGACGCGCAGCATTGTTTTCGGCATCCGTATGCCACGTATGCTGTCGGCGCTGCTGCTCGGCGGGGCGCTGTCCGTGGCGGGCTTTCTGCTCCGGACCTTTTTTTCAAACTCCATCGCGGGGCCGTTCGTGCTCGGCATATCGTCGGGGGCAAAGCTCGTCGTCGCGCTGACGATGGTTTTTGCGCTGTCGGCGGGGCGCGCCGTCGGCTCGGCGGGGATGGTCGCGGCGGCGTTTATAGGCGCAATGCTGTCGATGGGTTTTATCCTGCTCATTTCGCGCAGGGTGAACAGAATGTCGATGCTCATCGTCGGCGGCGTGATGATAGGCTACATCTGCTCGGCGGTGACGGACTTTGTCGTGACCTTTGCGGACGAATCCAATATTGTAAACCTGCACCACTGGTCGCAGGGCAGCTTCTCCGGCACCTCGTGGGCGGAGCTTAAAGTGATTGCGCCGGTAACGCTCGCGGCGCTCGCGGCGGTCATGCTGCTGTCAAAGCCCATCGGCGCGTA
>CAMEHJ010000052.1 GCA_945917385.1 uncultured bacterium | reverse complement strand
GGCTGTCGGGGGGGTATATCGGCGCGCAAGCTCGTCGTTGGTGAGGTTTGTGCTGATTATTGTCTTTTTCCCGCTCACGAGACGACTGTTCAAAAGGGTGTACAGCGCGCTCTGGGACATGGGGGTGGGCATCTCGGTGCCGAGGTCGTCGAGGATCATCAAATCGCAGTCCTGCATACGGCGAACGCGCATTGACGCCGATTCGCTCTCGGCAATGTCATGGGAAAACTTGGCCCTCTCGTAATTTTCAAGCGCGGCGGCGGCGGAGTCGTAGCACACGGGGAAGCCGCGCGACGCGACGCTTCTTGCAATGCAGGCGGAGAGGAAGGTTTTGCCGAGTCCCGTGCCGCCCTGAAGCAGCAGGTTCTGCGACGCCGGGGAGAAATTCTCCGCGAAGCGCCGGCAGGTGCCGAAGGTGACGGCCATGATATCGCGGGGCTTAGCGCCGATGGACGGGTCGTATTCGGAGGGGTAGAGCGAGAGGTCAAAGCGCTCAAAGCTCTCGTCGCCGCGGCGCATGAGCGTGCCGAGCTCCTTTGTCAGCTCCGCGTTATAGAGCCTGTCAAGGCAGACGCAGACGCCTCCGTCCTTTGCGATGCCCGTGTCCGAGCACAGCGGGCAGGAGTATATCTCTCCGAGATAGTCCTCCGGCAGTCCCGCCGAGGAGAGAAGCTTCGCCTTTCTGCGCTGAAGCGCGAGGTTTGAATCGCGCAGAGCGGAAATCTGTTCCTGT
This sequence comes from uncultured bacterium, assembly GCA_945917385.1. Next base: position 6,601 of record CAMEHJ010000052.1, on the reverse strand, counting down.
AAATCTGTGCGCTTTGAAATCGTGAGGCGCACAAGCTCCGCCATCTGGCGGCGCAGCTCCGCGTCGATGTGCTCAATTTCCGGGATGAGCGTATATACCCTGAGCTGCCTGTCGCGCTGTTCGGAGCGGTTCGCGTCTTTTATTCTTTCAAGCTCCGCGCGGGCGCGGGCTAAAATCTTTCCGTCATAGGGCATATGGACACCTCATTCATCATAATTAAACGTCCTTGGTTGCTTCGATCAGTGCGGCGAGGTCGATTTTGCCGCCGGAATCCTTCGGCTTATTTGCTGAGGGCTTTGTACGTCTTGGGTCGCGGCTCTCGGCGTCAGATAACGTGCGGATGCCGTTTTCGTGCCAGCTTTGCAGGATGCGGTTCATGTAGTTCCATGTGAACTTGCCGGTGCTGAGCATGGTACGCTCATAGGCTTCGTTCAGGGCTGAGTCCTCAAAGCCCATTTCAATCCACGCACCGATGTATTTTTTCTCGGCGGCGGTAAGCTCTCTGCCCCGGATGCCGAAAATGGCGGCGATTCTGTTTGTTTCTTCATTGCGGGAGCGGTACTGCGCAATGTACTTTTCCGCCTGTTCAAGCGTATAGATCTCGCGGTTGACCCAGGAGTACGCCTCCTTCTCCACAACGCGCATGGAGAGCCTGCGCCCGGAGAACAGATTCGCGCAGTGGTGCAGCAGCATATAGATCACCTCCGCCGGAAGCGCGAGGTAATCGTAAATTCCGAAGAGCCGCTTGAGGTCGTTGCTGCTCAGCGAGTGACCGAAAACCCTGTTCGCCTCCTGCACGACGGCGGAGAAGCCGGAGTCCTCCTGCGTGCGTTTGAGGATATCCTCCGTGCGGTATTCGGGCAGCTCGTCCGCTGGCGGGAGCTTCTGCGCCGCAGGAGCGGGTTCGGCGGAAACGACCGGAGCCGGGAACAGGTCGGGAAGAAGGCCGAGGCGGCGCAGCTTTTCCTCGGCAGCGCCGATCTCACCCAGCGTGCGGCAGAGGTCGCGCGCTGCCCTGTCCGCATCGAATACGCCGTTTCTGACCATGTGTATGTACAGCAGGGCGACGTCGCCGTCGTGCGCGGAGATGAGCCTGTCCGCGGCATCGGGGTCTATTGAGTTTTTAAAATCGGTGCACTGAGCCATAGCCGCCTCACGTCATAAAAACTTATTGTTTACCGGGATTTAATATTATAGCATCAAAATCATCTTGTCGCAATAGGTATATGTGTGTTATAATATCATGAATCATAATGCGAAAGTGTGTGCATTTAAGAGAGGTACGGCAAAAATGATAGAATTACTCTCACCGGCAGGCTCCCCCGAAGCGGTCATTGCCGCCGTGCAGAACGGGGCGGACGCGGTATATCTCGGTCTTGGCGGCTTCAATGCCCGCCGCGGCGCGAAGAATTTCACCGACGAAGAATTTGAAAAGGCGGTGCGCTACTGCCATGTCAGGGGCTGTAAGGTACACGTTGCGCTCAATACCCTCGTGGACGACAGGGAGCTTGAAAGCGCCCTGACAACCGCAAAGCTCGCCTCCGACGTGGGCGCGGACGCGCTCATTGTGCAGGATCTCGGACTCGTGAAGGCGATAAGACATTCGCTGCCCGACATCCCCATCCACGCCAGCACCCAGATGAGCATACATAATCTGGCGGGTGTGGAGGCCGCGGCGGAGCTTGGAGTGACCCGCGCGGTTCTGGCAAGAGAGCTGAGCTTTGAACAGATAAAATTCATAACCAAAAACGCGAGCATCGAGACGGAGATTTTCGTCCACGGTGCGCTGTGCTTCTGCCATTCGGGGCAGTGCTATATGTCCGCGCTCATCGGCAGACGCAGCGGCAACCGCGGTATGTGCGCCCAGCCCTGCCGTATGCAGTACAGTCTCGGCGGCAGAATGGACGATTATCCGCTCTCGCTGAAGGACAACTGCCTTGTGCAGTACCTCGACGAGATTGAGCAGGCGGGCGTAGCCTGTCTGAAGATCGAGGGCAGGATGAAGCGGCCTGAGTATACCGCCATCGTCACGGGGATATACTCCAAGGCGCTGCGTGAGCACCGTCAGCCGACACCGGAGGAAATGGCGGCGCTTGAAAAGGCGTTTTCGCGTTCGGGCTTTACACAGGGCTACTTCAACGGCGACAAGAAGAATATGTTCGGCACGAGAAGCGAGCCGGACAAGGACTCCGAAAAGATGTTCACCATCGCACGGAAGGGCTACTCGGACGGGGAGCTGCGCCGTGTGCCGGTGCACTTCTATACGGTAGCCGAGAAGGGACAGCCGATAAAGGCAATCGCATTCGACGACGACGGACATAGAGCGGTCACGACCGGCCCCGTGCCGGAGCGGGCGAAGGGGCAGGGCATAACCGAGGCGTACCTGACCGAGCAGATGTTCAAGACCGGCGGCACGCCCTACAACGTGGTGGAGAACAAGGCGGTGACGGACGCGGGGCTTTACCTGCCCGCCTCCGCGATAAACGAGCTGAGAAGAAAACTTATCTCCTCCCTGTCGGCCGAGCGCGAAAAGTCTCCCGCGCGGCGGACGCTGCCGATGCCCTCAAAGCCCGTGGGTATGCCGAGCGTTACCGACCCCGTCATGATTTTCCAGGTGCTTAACTCCGAGCAGCTCTCGCCGGAGCTTGCCGCGCTCAAGCCCAATTACATCTATGTTCCGCTCGTTCTGATGGAGGAGCATTTTGATAAGCTCGCCCCCTTTGTCGAAAACGGCGCGGTGCCCGTCGCGGTGCTGCCGAGGGTCATTACCGATAACGATGTCAAGGGCGTATATGACGCGCTTGTGAGACTGTTTGACAGGGGCGTGAACGAGGCGCTTGTCGGCAATCTCGGTCACGCCATGCTCGCGAGAAAGGCCGGAATGAAGCTCAGGGGCGACTTCGGGCTGAACGTGTTCAATTCGCTCACGCTCGAAACCGTCGCTCAGGCGGGCTTTATCTCCGCCACCGCGTCCTTTGAGATGCGCCTTGCGCAGATAAAGGATCTGGCAAAGACGGTGAACACCGAGATCATCTGCTACGGCAGACTCCCGCTCATGGTGTCCGACCAGTGCGTCATCCGCCACAGCGCGGGCAGATGTGCCTGCCAGACCCCCGGAGAGCTTTCCGACCGCATGGGCTCGGTGTTCCCGGTCATGCGCGAGTACGGGTGCAGAAACGTCATTTACAACGCACACAAGCTCTATCTTGCCGACAAGAAGCAGGATATGTACTCGGCGGGTCTCTGGGGACTGAGAATGCTCTTCACGACCGAGAGCGCGAGAGAGTGCGTTGAGGTGGCAAAGGGCTATCTGGGTCTGTCCGACTATAAACCGAACGTGCTCACCCGCGGACTTTACTACCGCGGAGTTGACTGAGCGGCAGTACGGCAAAAGTGGAAATGTTCATAAAAAGAGGGTATAAAATATGAGTGTGGTTCTCGCATCCGGCTCTCCCAGACGCAAGGAGCTTCTGGAAATGCTGGGCGTAAAGGATTTGAAAATAATCCCCGCGCAGGGGGAGGAAAAGGCGCCGGAGGGCGCAGGCCCCGGTGAGCTTGTAATGGCGCTTGCCTCGGCAAAGGCAAACGAGGTGAGGAAACTCTGCGCACCCGACGACGTCATAATAGCGGCCGACACAGTAGTCTGGTTTGAGGAGAAGGTGTACGGAAAGCCCCATTCTCGCGATGAGGCGATAGCTATGCTCACAAAGCTCTCCGGAAACAGTCACCGGGTCTATACCGGCGTCTGCGTAATCCGCGCACAGCGGGAGATAAAAGAGTTTGAGGTCACAAAGGTCCGTTTCCGCGAGATGACCGCGCGCGAGATCGAAGCTTATGTCGATACCAAAGAGCCGATGGACAAGGCCGGCGCCTACGGCGCGCAGGGCAAGGGCGCGCTCTTTGTCGAGGGTATCGACGGCGACTTTTTCAACGTAATGGGGCTGCCGGTATGCAGGCTTGGAAAAATGCTTAACGAGCAGGGAGTTGGAATCCTTTGAAAATAAAAGAATATCTGAGGAAAAACGGAATAAAGATCGGCGTTGTCGTTCTGGCCGTGGCTCTGCTCATCGGCCTTTCCGCCGCCACCAGAGGCGAGAATATCGGCTTTGTGCAGAACGCGGTCGGCGTTGCCAAGGCGCCGATGCAGAAGGTTCTGCGCTCGGCGGTCAACTGGGTCAACAGCGTTTACGGCTACTTCTATGACTATGACTCGCTGATGGCTGAGAACGAATCTCTCCGCTCCCAGCTTGCCGACGCGCAGAAATCCGCGCGAGACGGCATCGCCGCCTCGGAGGAGAATGTGCGCCTGCGCCGCCTGCTTGAGCTCAGAGAGCAGCATACAAGCTATGAGCTTGAGTCGGCGAAGGTCGTTCTGTGGTCGTCGTCCAACTGGTCGTCGTCCTTCACGATAAGCAAGGGCAAGAGCAGCGGCATCGAGATGGGCGACCCCGTCATTACCGAGTACGGCGCCGTCGTCGGACAGATAACGGAGCTTGGCGAGAACTGGGCCACCGTCAGCACGCTCATCGACATTGATATGTCCGTCGGCGCGTTTGTCGGCGCGGCGGGAAACTCCGGCATGGTCGTGGGTGAGTATTCGTACATGAAGCAGAAGCTTGCAAAGCTCACCTACCTTGCCGACGGCGCGCAGATTTTCGTCGGTGACGATGTTCTGACCTCCGGCTCCGGCGGCGCGTTTCCCGCCGACCTCGTGATAGGAAAGCTCACCGCGGTACAGACCGAGGCGGGCGGCCAGATCGAGTACGGCATTGTTGAGCCGCAGTGCGACCTTGACTCTCTCGTGCAGGTGTTTATAATCAAGAGCTTTGAGAAGGTGGAGTGAGCCTTGATAGAATTACTCGAAAAAATCAATATAGGCAAGGTCCTCAAATACGGTCTATATATGCTGCTGTCGCTTATCGCGCAGGAGATGGTGCTGGGGCAGTTTCGCGTTTTCGGCGTTGCGCCGCTCATCCTTCCCGCCTGCGCCGTGGCCATGGGGATGTTCAAGGGGCCGATTTACGGGCCGCTGTTCAGTGTTCTGCTCGGCATATTCACGGACATGATCTTCATTGAAAATGTTATCGCCTTCACGCTGTTTTTTCCGATAGTCTCTTTTGTGGCGGCGTTCGTGTCCGAGTTTTATGTAAACCGAAGCTTCTTCGCGTTTATGGGCGCGTCGTTTGTCGCGCTGCTTGCCACGGGCGTGTTCCAGCTGCTCAAGACCCTCGCGGGGGACAGCTTTGCCATGAACATGGTCACCACTGTCATACTTCAGGCGGTTCTGAGTATGCCGGCGGCGGCAGTCATCTATTTCCCACCCGCAAAATGGATACAGTGAGCGTGTATGCTCTCGGTATCCGCTTGTTCGTCTTTCACGGAGGATATGAATGAGAAATAAGCTAATTGAACCCGGCAGAGTTGCGGCAATGGCCGTGCTGTTCACGGTACTGATGATCGTGTACCTCGTGTTTCTGTATAAACTTCAGATAGTCGAGGGCGAGATCTACTACAACCGGAGCAGCGAGCTTACCAGTACCGAGAGGACCGTGACCGCGGCGCGCGGCAATATCCTTGACAGATACGGCCGCGTCCTCGTCAGCAATGCCGAGTGCTATAACATCAAGATAGATACGGAAAAGCTGTTTGCAAACGAGGACCCGAACAGCGTCATTCTTGAGCTTATCAACATGGTCAGCGGCTACGGCGACAGCTATACGGACGATCTGCCCATAACCAAAGCTCCGCCCTTTGAATATGACCCCAACATGACGGAGATCCAGCGCACCATGCTGAAGGCGTACTTTGTCCGTCAGGGGCTTCCGGAGGACTGCAGCGCCATAGAGCTGATGAGCTATATGCGCACCCGCTATGAAATCGACAACAGCTACTCGGCCGAGGAAATGCGCGTTATCGCGGGCGTGCGTTATTCCATAAATGTCCGCTACGCCATCAATACCGCCGACTACATCTTTGTCCAGGATGCGAGCATGAAGCTTATCACCTCCATCATGGAAAACAAGCTCACCGGCATCGAGGTCGAGCGCGCTTACGTCAGGCAGTATTCGACCGAGTACGCCGCCCACATCCTCGGCTACACCGGACTTATGACGCAGGAGGAGTTTGAGAAATACTCCCTGCTTGACTATTCCACCGACGCGACCGTCGGCAAGGACGGCGTTGAGTACGCCTTTGAAAACTACCTGCATGGGCAGGACGGCAAGGTCATAGAGACGCGCACCGCCTCCGGCACCATCGTCAGCACCGTCTATACCAAAGAGCCTGTGCCCGGAAACCATGTCTATCTCACGATAGACAGCGTCCTGCAGGAGCAGGTGGAGCGCATACTCAACAGAGGCGTCAATATTATGATAGAAAACGTCCAGCAGGAGCGTGCCGAGGGTCTGGCGCGAGGCGACTATGACCCCAATATGAAGGACGAGATCACGGGCGCCGCCGCCGTTGTAGTAGACGTCAATACGGGCGAACCGCTTGCCCTTGCAAGCTGGCCTACCTACGACGTTACCACCATCATCGAAAACTATCAGGAGCTGCTGGAAACCCCGAACGCGCCGCTGTTTAACCGCGCGCTCATGGGCGC
>CAMEHJ010000051.1 GCA_945917385.1 uncultured bacterium | reverse complement strand
GTCCACGCGAACGGGATGAACAGCTCTCCGTACTTTTCCATGGCGTAGCTGTCCGTCATGCCGGAGATGTAGTCGCAGGCGGCGCGCTCTGCGCCGTCGCGCTCGACGATGTCGGCAAACTCCTGCTCAAGCTTCTCCGGGTGGGTGACATAGTATTCGTACAGCATGGCGATAATGCCGTCCACCTTGCTCTCCTCCGCCTTGGCGATGGGGTTTGTGTAGATGTCGGAGTACATGAAGCCGTGGAAGAACTCAAAGGTTTTCTGCATCCCGTCGGACATTCGGAGACTGCCGCCGGTGCTGTTTTGGATAAGGTCGCTTATCAGCGCGTTTATGCGCTCGCTGTTGCGCTCGCCGCAGTTTTGCCGAATCGTTTCCGGAATCGCGTCGGGACTGATGATGCCGGCGCGAACGGCGTCGTCGAGGTCGTGGTTTATGTACGCTATCCTGTCGCACAGCCGAACGGCCGTCGCCTCAAGCGTATCGTCGGGCGCGCCGTGGGTGTGGTTGAGTATGCCCATGCGCGTCTCGTAGCAGAGGTTAAGCCCCTTGCCGTCGCGCGCGAGTATGTCCACCACGCGCAGGCTCTGCTCATAGTGCTTGAAGCCGCCGGGCATTAATTTCGCCAGCGCCCTCTCTCCCGCGTGACCGAAGGGCGTGTGCCCCAGATCGTGACCGAGCGCAGCGGCCTCCGCCAGATCCTCGTTCAAATTGAGAGCGCGCGCCACGGTGCGCGCAAGGCGGGTGACTTCAAGCGTGTGGGTCAGGCGGGTGCGGTAGTGGTCGCCCTCCGGCTGGAGAAAGACCTGCGTTTTGTGCTTTAAGCGGCGAAAGGCCTTGGAGTGCGTGATGCGGTCAACGTCGCGCTGGAAGCAGGTGCGTATGTCACATTCCGGCTCAAAGACCGCGCGTCCCTTTGACGCCTCCGACAAAACGCCGTAAGGCCCGATTATCGTATGCTCGGCAAGCTCTCTTGCCTTGCGGGGACAAAACGAATCAGACATACGAAAACCCCCTTTCACCCCATAAATTATAATAAGGGCAACGGACGAGATTCCCGTCCATTACCCTTATACGACGCAAGTTTTTATTTCCCTTTATTTTTCCGAAAAAATTTTTAAGTATAACAGCTTACCGGCGCAGGGGGACCGCCCTGTGCGTCTGCCCGGTAACGATAAGCTCAACGCTGCCGCCCGACACGTCGAAGATACACGCGCGCACCGAGTCCGTCAGCTCCTCCGGGATGAGCGCCTTTATGACGACGTTTGCGCCGTACTCCGTGTCCGCGCAGATGCCCCCGGCATTTGTAAGCTCAAGCCGGAGCTTTTCCGCCGCGGAGTACGAGCAGGGGATATCCGCCTCCGTCCACGCCCTGACGACGGAGATTCCTGCGGCGTCGAGCGCGTCCTTCGCGCTTTTCGTGTACGCCCGCAGAAGGCCGCCCGCTCCGAGCAGCACCCCGCCGAAATACCGCGTCACCACGCACACAAAGTTCGTCACGCCCTCACGGCGGTAGACTTCAAGCATCGGTATGCCCGCGGTGCCCTGCGGCTCGCCGTCGTCGCTGTATCGCTCCGCGCCGCCGCGGATGATGTAGCACCAGCAGTTGTGGCGCGCGTCGTAATATTTCTTCTTCATCTCCGCGATGAAGGCCTTTGCCTCCTCCTCGCTCTCAACGCCGCGGACGTGACCCAGAAAGCGGGAGCGCTTTTCGGTAAATTCCGCCTCGCCCGCCGAGGTGGGAATGTAAAACTCGCTCATTCCCAGTCCTCCTTCGGCTCGGTATAGCCGGGGATAAAGCCCTTGACGCGGCCGAACAGCTCCGGCGTGACGGTGACGTCCGCCTCGATGCCGAGGTCAGTGTACTCGATGCCGTGTACGATGGCAGAGGTGTTCAGCGTGTCCACTATCCCCGCCGATGAGTAGGGGATACTCAGCTTCACCCGCTTTTTGCCGAGGTCGAGCATCTCCGAAAGCTTTGTGACAAGCTCCTCTGCGCCCTCACCGCTTTTTGCGGAGATGCACACGATGTCCTCGCCGTGGGGCAGGATGCCGAAATATCTGTCGCACTTGTTGAAAACGCGAACGCATGGCGTACTCTCCGCACCGAGCTGGCGGATTAGCTCATCCACAATCTGCGCCTGCGTCTCCCATTCGGGGTTTGAGATGTCGATAACGTGCAGAAGCACGTCCGCATAGCTCAGCTCCTCAAGCGTAGCCTTGAAGGCCTCGATAAGGTGGGTGGGCAGCTTTCTGATAAAGCCGACGGTGTCCGACAGCAGCACCTCGCGCGTCTCGTCAAGCCGCAGACGGCGGGTGGTGGTATCAAGCGTGTCAAAAAGCCGGTCGTTCGCCGGGATGTCCGAGCCGGTGAGCCGGTTTAAGAGCGTGGACTTGCCCGCGTTCGTGTACCCGACGAGGGCGACAACGGGCATGGCGTTTTTTTCACGCCTGCGGCGCTGTACGCTTCTCACCTTGCGCACATCACTGAGTTCTTCCTCAAGCTTCTGAATCTTGCGGCGGATGTGGCGGCGGTCGGACTCAAGCTGGGTTTCGCCGGGGCCGCGCGTGCCGATCGGAGACGAGCCGCCGGAGGCGGTCTGCCTGACAAGGTGCGCCCACATACCCGTAAGGCGGGGAAGCAGGTACTTATACTGCGCAAGCTCCACCTGAAGCTGACCCTCGCGCGTCTGGGCGCGCTGGGCAAAGATGTCCAGAATAAGCCCGGAGCGGTCAAGCACCTTCACGCCCAGATCCTCGCTCAGTACGCGCATCTGCGAGGGGGAAAGCTCGTTATCAAAAACCGCGAGCGTGCAGTCGTTTTTCTCTATGAGGTCTTTAAGCTCTTTTACCTTACCGTCGCCGATGAAGCTTCTGGGGTCGGGCGTCGGGCGCGACTGCATCAGCATCGCCACCGCCTCGCCGCCCGCCGTCTCCACAAGGGCGGCAAGCTCGTCCATGGAAATGTCGGTGGAGCGCTCTCTCTCGTCCATGCTGCTTGCCGAAAGCCCGGCAAGCACGGCGCGCTCCTTTTTGACTTCGTTAACGTTCATATATTCCTGTTTTCTCCGTTTGAATCACGCCGCGCCCTTTTCACCGGGCTTCGGCAGCTTTTTCTCGTTAAGCGGCGGCAGATATACGCTTGCCGAGACGGTATTTCCTATCTCGCACACGGCGGCGATAAGCTGCTCGTCGCTCACCTTCTCGCGGCAGGTAAAGGTCAGCAGCGGGACGGGCGGGATAAGCGCCTCGGTTCCCTCCTCCTCTGCCTTTTTCAGCGCCTCGTCGATATAGCTCAGATAGCTTGACGGCACCGCAAGCCACTGCGCGCAGCGCGTATCTCCGATGCGCGAGAGCACAAAGTTTTGCAGATAGTAGCTTGAAAACTGCACCGTCGCGCCCTCCGGGTAGCTGATGTGCGGGTAGGCGCGAGTATCGTAAATTTCCTGCACGCGCTCGTAGCTGATAAGCTCCGCGCAGACGGTAATGGACGCGGCCTCGACCCAGTCCTTGTTCAGATACCGGAACTCGACGTAGGCGTTCTCGGCAAGACCGCCGTCCGCGTTTATCAGCACCTCGTGTTTTACCTGCTCAAGGTACATCCGCGGATATGCGCCGTAGCTCTCGTTGAATATGGTTTTCGGCAGAAACTGCCCGCCGAAAAGTGCGAGCGTCTCCGCGTGGGTCAGCGTCTTTGTCGTCGCGGCGGCGGAAACGCCAGGGTCGGACATATTTATTGATGCCGCCTCGTTCCATATATACCGCGTGGTGGAGCCGCCGCCGAACGCGGGCGCCGCGGTAGGCGCCACTGTGGGTCTTGCGTCCACCTCCGGCATCTGCCATTCGCCAAGCTCCTCTTCCTCGCCGCAGGCGCTGAGCGGTATCGTGAACAGTATTGAAAGCAGTATAAGAAGTGCCGTTATCTTTCTCATCACGCACCTCCGGAAATATATTTATACAAAGTATATTATAGCGCAAAACCGCCCCTTTGCCAATAAAATAATTGCTATATCCAGCGCAGTCTGCGCTTTCTGCGCGTAAGCTCGCCGTTTACCTCAATAAGAATAATGTCGCTGCCTATCTTTATTATACATTTCCACGGTATCACATAGTCGTCCTCCCGCCCGAACAGCCCGAAAAATCTCGCCTTGCCCGGCGTGATGAGGGCGGTTATCTGCCCCTCACGGTCGTCAAACTCCGCGTCGCACAGGAAGCCGAAGCGAAGCCCGGTGTGCACGTCGATTATCTCCTTGTAGCGCAAGTCCGAAAAACAGCTTATCATTTCGCACCTCCGACAAAAAAGCTCCCATATAATATATGAGAGCAGAAGAAAAAATTATTCGGTTTGGCGCGTTTTCGGTATGGATATGGTGAGTATGAGCGAATCCTCCGTCTCCTCGCGCTTCATCCCCGCGGCAATGCCTCCCTGCTTCATAAGGTCGATGCTGCGTGTGAGGGTGTTGAGGAAAATGCGCACGTCCTTCATGACGAAGGTGCGCTTTGCTTCACTCTTTTCGACCGTCGGCTCCGGCGGATTCGCGAGCAGGGAGTCTATGTATGCGTCCGTCTCCGCCGCCGTGAGTCCGCCCGCGATTATCGCCGCGAGCGCCGCGCGCTGGCTCTCCGCCGTCGGCAGCCGCAGCAGCGCCCGCCCGTGCCTCTCACCAAGCCCGTTTGCTCTCAGCGCGTCGAGCACGTCCTGCGGCAGTCTCAGCAGCCTGAGCTTGTTCGCCACCGCCGACTGCGATTTGCCCACCCTCCTTGCCGCTTCCTCCTGACTCAGCCCGAACATACGGATAAGCTGGCTCAGCCCGTTTGCCTCCTCGATGAAATCGAGGTCGCGCCGCTGGAGATTTTCGACAAGCGCAATGAAGCTTGCGTCCTCAAGGTTCACGTCCAGCAGGATGCACGGCACCTCGTGCAGACCCGCAAGCTTTGCCGCGCGAAGCCGCCTCTCCCCGGCGACCAGCTCGTACTTCCCTCCCCGAACTCGCACGGTGAGGGGGTTCAGGATACCGTAATTTGCGATGCTGTGGCTCAGCTCGCCGAGCGCGTCCTCGTCAAACTGTCTGCGCGGCTGAACAGGGTTTGGACTTATCTCGTCCGGATTCAGATATACAATGCTGCCGCGCCGGACGGCGGCGGGGCGGCTGCGTAGTGCCTGCATGGTGTTTCCTCCTTACATCTTGTGGTGATATAACAGATGGTACACTAAATATTGCGAGAATACAGGCGAAACAGATACCAAAACGAGAAAAAGAAAACTGCAATAATTGGCGGAGATTTACCTTGAAATATCGCATAAAGTGCGGTAGAATCAAACGGAACAGGGGGCGCTGATATGCAGAAAAATGAGATAAGCAAGGCCGGTTACCTGCTGGAAAATTACCGCTATTTTCACCTGCGCGACACGGCGGGGCAGGAGCGGGACTTCCATTTTCACGAGTTTGACAAGCTTGTTCTGCTCCTGTCCGGTAGCGTGAGCTATACGGTGGAGAGTACGACCTGCGCGCTCAAGCCGTGGGACGTTCTGCTTGTGAAGCACCACACGATACATAAGGCGCTTATCGACGTTTCCGTACCCTATGAGCGCATAATCATATATCTTGACCGCAAATTTTTCGAGCGTGCACTGCCGGGCGCGGGGCTGACGGACTGCTTTGACACGGCGGATACGCACGGCAGCTACCTGCTTACGCCCGAACAGGGGCAGCGGGAGGAGCTTCACCGCGTTATCGGGGAGTATGAGCGCGCGCAGGAGGACGAACGCTTTGGCGCACAGGCGCTGCGCGACACGATAATCATGCAGCTTCTCATACAGGTCAGCCGCATGGCGGCGGCGTCGCCCAGCGCGGAGACGCCGATAAGCGACGCAAAGATACAGCAGACGCTCTCGTACATCAACGAGAACTTCCGCTCTCCCCTCACGGTGGAGCAGCTTGCCGAGCGCGTGTATCTGAGCCGCTATCACTTCATGCGCCTGTTCAAAACTCAGACCGGCACAACGGTGTATGCCTATGTCCGGCAAAAGCGCCTGATGTGCGCCGCGCGGCTTATCCGCGAGGGGGTCTCGGCGGCGAAGGCCGCATCCGACAGCGGCTTTGCCGATTACTCCACCTTCCACCGCGCCTTCCGCGAGACCTTCGGCGCAAGCCCCGGCAGTCTGAAAAAGTGATAATGTGATGAAAAAACGCCCTGCGGGTTTTTCCGCAGGGCGAAAATTTACTTATGAAACAGCTTCTTTGCCTGATATTTCGGCTCGAACGAGATGTTGACGCCGAGCTTCTTGAACAAATCCTCATCGACCTTGGACAGTATGACCGACGAGTGCGCCTCGCAGCCGCGCAGAGAGTTGAGCTGGTCGATGGCGCAGCCCGCCATGGGGTTCGTGACGGCGCAGATGCTCAGCGCGATGAGCAGCTCGTCGGTGTGCAGACGGGGGTTATGGTTGCCGAGATGCTCCACCTTCAGATGCTGTATCGGCGCGATAACGCCGGGCGCAATGAGCGGGAGCTTCCTGTCGATGCCGGCGAGATACTTGAGGGCGTTGAGCAGGCATGCCGAGGACGCGCCGAGCAGGGACGAGGTCTTGCCCGTGACGATGGTGCCGTCCGGCAGCTCGAGCGCGACAGCGGGGCCGCCGGTCTCCTCCGCCTTATTAAGTGCCGCAGCGACGACGGGGCGGTCGGCTGAGGAGATGTCGAGCGAGTCCATAATGAGCTTTATGCGCCGTACCTCGTCCACACTGCCGAGGCCCTGACGCTCGGCGCAGGCGGCTGTGTACCAGCGGCGGAGTATTTCCTGCTTTGACGCCTCGCGGCAGGCCTCGTCGTCGATGATGGCGTAGCCCGCCATGTTGACGCCCATGTCGGTGGGGCTCTTGTAGGGGCTTTCGCCGTACATACGCTTGAACATCGCCTCAAGCACGGGGAAAATCTCAACGTCGCGGTTGTAGTTTACGGTGGTCACGCCGTAGGCGTCGAGATGGAAGGGGTCTATCATATTCACGTCGTCAAGGTCGGCGGTCGCCGCCTCGTAGGCGAGGTTGACGGGGTGCTTGAGCGGGAGGTTCCAGACGGGGAAGGTCTCGAACTTCGCGTAGCCGGCGCTGACGCCGCGCTTGTGCTCATGGTAGAGCTGGCTGAGGCAGGTAGCCATTTTGCCGCTGCCGGGGCCGGGGGCGGTGACGACCACGAGACTGCGGGAGGTTTCGATGTAGTCGTTGCGGCCGTAGCCCTCGTCGGAGACGATGAGGGGAATGTCGGCGGGGTAGTCGGGGATGATGTAGTGGCGGTAGACTTTGACACCGAGGGCTTCGAGCCTGTGCTGGAACTTGTCGGCGATGGCCTGACCGCGGTAGTGCGTCAAAAC
>CAMEHJ010000050.1 GCA_945917385.1 uncultured bacterium | reverse complement strand
TACCAGCGAGCCAAGCCCTCTCCTGACGGCGGCCACGGCGGCGGCGCAGGGCGTATACAGCAAGGTGAACACAAAGAAACTTACCGCGGTGAGCCGCGTAAACACCCAGCCGAGGGCACCCCCAAGCTCCGCCATGCTGGTTTCAAGCAGTACGGCGAGCGTGGACACGACCGCCTCTTTTGCGGTAAAGCCGGAAATGAGCGCCGTCACCATGCGCCAGTCCCCGAAGCCGAGGGGCGCAAATATCGGGGCGATGAGCTGTCCCACCACGGCAAGCAGGCTGTTTGCGCTGTCGGAAACGATGTTGAGGCGGGTATCGAAGTTCTGCAAAAACCAGATGATAATGGTCGCGATGAAAATGATGCCGAAGGCGCGTTCGAGAAAGTCCCTCGCCTTTTCCCACAGCAGCAGGCACACGCTCTTTGCCGAGGGCATACGGTAGTTCGGCAGTTCCATGACAAACGGCACGGGCTGACCCCTGAACGCGGTGGATTTGAGCAGCAGCGCGACCGCGATGCCGGTTATCATGCCGAATACATACAGTCCTATCATCGCAAGCCCAGCGTGCATCGGGAAGAACGCGGCAGCAAAGACGGCATAGATGGGAATTTTGGCAGAGCAGCTCATATACGGCACGAGCATGATGGTCATGCGCCTGTCGCGGTCGGAGGAGACGGTGCGTGTCGCCATGATGGCGGGCACGGAGCACCCGAAGCCGATAAGCAGCGGCACAAAGCTTCTGCCCGAAAGTCCGAGCTTTCTCAGCAGCTTATCCATAACGAACGCGACGCGCGCCATATATCCCGTATCCTCAAGAATGGAGAGGAAGAAAAACAGCGTCACAATTATCGGCAGGAAGGACAGCACGCTCCCCACTCCGGCAAACACCCCGTCGATAACGAGCGAGTGGACAACGGGGTTTATCCCGTAGGCGGTCAGCCCCGCGTCGGCAAGCTCGGTCAGTTTGTCTATGCCGAGGCTCATAAGGTCTGAAAGGCGCTGCCCGATAACGTCAAAGGTGAGATAAAAGATAAAGAACATGATTGCGAGAAACACCGGGATCGCCGTATATTTCCCGGTAAGCACCTTGTCCATGCGCACCGAGCGCAGATGCTCTTTGCTCTCATGCCCCTTGATGACGCACTCACTGACCGCGCTTTCTATATATGTATAGCGCATATTCGCGAGGGCGGCGTTCCTGTCAAGCCCCTCCTCGGTCTCCATCTGTACAATGCAGTGCTCAAGCAGCTCCCGCTCGTTCTGGTCGAGCGCGAGCATATCCGCCATTTCGCCGTCGCCCTCGATAAGCTTCGTCGTGCAGAAGCGCGCGGGCAGATTCAGCATTTCCGCGTGGTCCTGAATAAGGTGAATGACCGCGTGGATGCAGCGATGGACCGCGGAGGAGTTGTCGCAGAAGTCCGTCACGGCGGGCAGGACTTTGTTCTTCGCTACGTTCATCACCTGATCCATAAGCTCCGGGATGCCCTCTCCCTTTGACGCGACGATCGGCACAACAGGCACACCGAGCCTGCGGCTGAGCAGCTTCAAATCGACCGAGCCGCCGTTTTCGCGCAGCTCATCCATCATGTTCAGCGCGATAACCGTCGGCACCCTGAGCTGGAGCAGCTGGAGCGTGAGGTAAAGGTTTCTCTCGATGTTGGTCGCGTCTACTATATTAATAATTGCGTCGGGTTTATTGTTGAGGATAAAGTCGCGTGTAACTATCTCCTCCTGCGTGTACGGGCGCAGGGAATAAATGCCCGGCAGGTCTACGACGCTGCAGTTCTTCTGCCCGCGTATCTCTCCTATCTTCTGGTCAACGGTGACTCCGGGAAAGTTGCCGACGTGCTGGTTTGAGCCTGTGAGGGCGTTAAACAGCGTGGTCTTGCCGCAGTTCTGGTTTCCGGCAAGTGCAAATATCATCCCTCTACCTCCGTGATTTCTATGTTTCTCGCATCCTCAAGGCGCAGAGTAAGCTCGTACCCGCGCACTCTTATCTGTATCGGGTCGCCGAGCGGCGCTGTTTTTTGAAGCGTCACCTTTGTTTTCGGAATAAGCCCCATGTCGAGCAGGCGGCAGCGCAGCGCGCCCTCTCCGCCGACGGCGGTTATCACGGCGGAGCCGCCGATTTTAAGTTCGTCAAGCGTCATTTGTAATGCCTCTGTATTTACATTCTTTTTCACGTCGATGGTAGCACGATGAAAAAATGCTGTCAAGCGGTAAACAACTAATTTCCGCTGTTTTGTTCTCTGACATAGCGGACGACGTAGTCCGTAAACCGGCGCGTTGCGGGGCCTGCCTTCTCGCCGGCGGCGATGGCGATGCCGATGGTCCTCTTCGCCTCCGGCACAAGGGGGAGCACCTGAATATTGTCGTGTCTGCCCTTCAAAAGCAGCTCCGGCATAATGCTGATGCCCAGCCCCTGCTCAACCATTGCGATGATGGCGTAGTCGTCCTTGGTGTAGAAGCGCACATTCGGCTTCACCCCCGCGGCGTCAAGCGCGCGGCGCGCGTCGTGGTCGGAGGATTCGAGAAGGCTTATGAACGGCTCCGTCTCGCACTCGGTCAGCGGGAACTTCGGGTAGTTTTCAAAGCGGCTGTTGCGCGGCAGTATGGCAAGCAGTCTGTCCGCCATAAGCGGGATGCACTCACAGTCAACCGCACACGGGACGTTCACAAACCCGACGTCCACGCTTCCGTCCTCAAGCCACTGCTCGACATCGTGATAGTCGCCGTTGAGCAATTTAAAATCCACGTTCGGGTAGTCATGCTGAAACTCCTTCAAAACCCCCGGCAGCCAGTGCACTCCGACGGAGGTAAAGGTGCCTATGCGCACGGTGCCGGAGTCAAGCCCGCGAATGGCGGAGGCCGTCTGGTTAAGCTGTTCGGCGCTGTTGAGAAGATTGCGCACGGCGGGCATGAGGCGCTCCCCCTCGTTCGTCAGCTTTATTCCGGAGCGCTTTCGAAGAAGCAGCGTGAAGCCCAGCTCCTTTTCCAGGCTGTCAATGCTGTGGCTCACGGCGGACTGCGTACACCCAAGCTCATCCGCCGCCCTTGTGAGACTGCCCGTCTCCACCACGGCGGCGAGCGTCTTATATTTCAGCAGGCTCATTTGCTTTCCTCCTCATTATTATGTACAAGCACTGCCCTTTGGATTTGTGCAGACTGTATCCAAAAGTCGAGCTACATGAAAAAAATTCATGTAAATATGAGCATTATTATTGTTGTTTATATTATATTCAAAATTTCAGAGAAATCAAGCTTTTTTATGTCCCGCAAGCCTTGCGATAAAAAAATAAAGCTTTATAATCCAAGTATCCCAAGAAGAGAGGTACAGAACCATGTTAGTTACAAGCAATGTTATTATTCTTATCGTCGTTGCGATTTACCTTGCGGGTATGCTTGCAATCGGATTTAAGTATTCAAAGAACTCCACCTCCGAGGACTTCTACCTCGGCGGCAGAAAGCTCGGCCCTATCGTCACTGCGATGAGCACCGAGGCATCCGATATGAGCGCTTACCTGCTTATGGGCGTCCCCGGTCTTGCGTTTTTCTGCGGCGTCGCAGAAGCGGGCTGGACGGCGATCGGTCTGTCGCTCGGTACATATCTCAACTGGCTCATCGTTGCAAAGCGTCTGCGCCGCTACTCCGCGAAGGTCAACGCCATCACGGTCCCCGACTTTCTTGCGGCGCGCTTCCGTGATAATACCAAGCTCATTGAAACTCTCGGCGCAATCGTCATCATCATCTTCTTCGTCCCCTACACCGCCTCCGGCTTCTCCGCCTGCGGCAAGCTCTTCAACAGTCTGTTCGGCTTTGACTATATGCCCTCGATGATCCTCTCCGCAATCGTTATCGTTGCCTACTGCACCGCTGGCGGCTTCATGGCAGCGTCTATCACGAGTCTTATTCAGGGCATCGTCATGACCTTCGCGCTCATCGTCGTGCTGATTTTCGGCATCAACACCGTCGGCGGCTGGAGCAATGTCGTTGCAAACGCCAGCCAGGTCACCGGCTACCTTGACTTCTTCGCAAGCTCCAACATCCTCACCGGACGCACCGGCGACTACGGCTTCATCACCATTGTCTCCACGCTTGCATGGGGCCTCGGCTACTTCGGTATGCCCCACGTTCTCATTCACTTCATGGCCATCGAGAGCGATGAGAAGCTCTCCTTCAGCCGCCGCGTCGCCTCCGTCTGGGTCGTTATCTCCCTTGGCGTTGCCATCATCATCGGCATAGTCGGCTTCGCAATGGCAAATCTCGGCGCTCTCGCGCTCCCCGAATCCCAGTCTGCCGCCGAGAATATGATAGTCAACGTTGCGGGTCTGCTCTCCAAGGTCGGTATTCTCCCCGCAATCATCGGCGGCGTTATCATCGCCGGCATCCTTGCCGCCACGATGTCCACCGCGGACGCGCAGCTTCTTGCCGCCGCCTCCGGCGTTACCCACAACCTCGTGAACGACGTGTTCGGCATCAAGCTTGACGACAAGAAGTCCATGCTCATCGCGCGTCTGACCGTTATCGGCGTTGCAGTTCTCGGCGTTATTTTCGCCGGCGACCCCACAAGCTCCATCTTCCGCGTTGTCTCCTTCGCGTGGGCGGGCTTCGGCGCCACCTTCGGCCCCATCATGATATTCGCCCTGTTCTGGAAGCGCACCAACAAGTACGGCGCTATCGCGGGCATGATCTCCGGCGCTGTCATGATATTCGTCTGGAAGTTCCTCGTTGCTCCCCTCGGCGGTGTATTCGCGATCTACGAGCTGCTGCCCGCATTCATCATCTCCTGCGTGTTCATCGTCGTAGTCTCCCTCGTCACCGCCGCTCCTGAGAAGGCTATCGTCGAGGAGTTTGAGAGCATCGCCTGATATTACACAAATTCACAATTTTGCCCTTGCCGCGACTCGGCAAATAGGTTATAATAATTCGGTCGGTTGGCAGCAACCGTCCGAATTATTTTTATTATTTATGAAACGAGAGTAACAGAAATCATGAAAAAACTTATCGTTGTTTTTATCGCGCTTGCGATGCTTTTCACCTGTGGCTGCGGCGCGCAGAAGGCGGAGCCGACTCCCGAACCGAGTGTTGAGCCGACCCCCGAACCTACCCCCGTCACCATCAGCATGGACTGCGCCATTACGGACGTGCTTGACGCCGACCAGCAGGCCTTCCTCTCCACGCTGAGAAGTGATCCCCCCGCCGCCGCCGTCGTGTACCTTGACGGAAAGTACCCGGAGACCGTCATCCTTGACCTTGACACCGTGCGCAGCATCTGTTCGGCGGTTTCCTCTCTGCGCGTTGTCTCCGAAGTCATGGAGACGGAGGGCGACAGCGAAAACCGCATCATCCTCACTCGTGAGAATAACGAGTCTCTGACGCTGAATTTCAAGGGCGATCAGCTTGTCAGCCTCGGCAGCTACTATAATATTGACGGTATAGAGGATTTCTGGGCGCTTCTGGACGAGGCCTGCGCCAGGTACAAGCTTCAGGCCGAGGAGAACAGGGCAGCAATGGAGTCCGGCGAGTTCAAATCCATCACCTTTGAAAATCAGGACGCATGGAAAATGCGCTTCACCTACAGTAATGTTGAGCCGGTCGGCGCAAACGACGGCTCATGGCAGACCATCCGCACCACCCTCACCATGACGAATACCGGCGAGCATCTTATCATGTCCGTCAAGCTCATCGCAAAGTACCTCACCGACGACGGCTATGTTGTCGCGGAGAAGCCTGTTGACCTCGACTTCAACGCCATCCCCATTTACCTTGGAGAGACGCGCGACTATATCCTCGACCAGCTCGTGTATAACCCCAACGGCGCGGACTCCGATATCCCCGCCGCGACCGATGTGATTTTCACCATCGTGAATATCAACGCCCCGAACGAAGCGGGCCACTGATTTTCGGTATAACAAAAAATATAAAATGTTCAGCCGCAGGCATCCCGATGATATTGGGACGCCTGCGGCTGAAGCTGTTCTTTGAAATATTTATGAAAGGTTTCCCGTGGCGTACATGACCGCCGTGAGCGCAACGACCGGCGCCGTCTCGCATCTCAAAATCCGCTCCCCCATCGAGCAGATACGAAGACCGCAGATTTTGGCAAGCTCCGCCTCAAACGGAGCAAAGCCGCCCTCCGGCCCCGTGATTATCGCGGCGGTTTTGATATCGGTTTTCGCGCTCAGCACGTCGTTCAGCGCCTCGCGCTCGCCCGTCTCGTACATGAAAAGTCCGATGTCTTTTTGCACCGCGACGTTGAACGCGTCCGCCAGCTCACCCGCCCAGCTCACCTGCGGGATGATGCCGCGGCCCGACTGCTTTGCAGCCTCCTCCGCTATGCGCTGCCAGCGCTCAAGCTTTTTTTCGGGCTTGTCGGGCTTGGCGACACAGCGGTCGGAGTTGAAGAACATGATCTCGTCCGCCCCGGCTTCTACGCATTTCTGAATTATGTAGTCGGTCTTGTCGCCCTTGGGCAGACCGCACAGCACCGTTACCTTCACGCTCGGCTCCGCCGGGCAGCGGACGACCTCAAGTACCTCCGCCTCCACCTGCTCCTTCTCCGCGCTGACGATGCGGCAGCGGTAATCCGTACCGTGTCCGTCGCATATGGTTATATCCTCACCCGGACGCATACGCAGAACACGAACGTGTTCCGCGTCGCGGCCCGTCATGATAGCCGTACCTCCGAGAATGTTTGTGCCTGCCATTAAAAAGAATCTGGGCATGACCGTTCCTCCCGTAAAAATATTATCTTGAAAAATTATTGTTATAATTATCTCACAAATTTAACCTCTTTGCAATAGTGCGCATAGAATGATACGCAATAAGTGCAAGGAAAGGCGGTCAGTATTTGAATAACAGTGAGCTTGAACGGCTTCTCAAGAACTTTGACGCGGTGTGGAAGCGTGTGACGGAGAGCATAAACGCTCCATCCTCTGCCGCTCCTCCCCTGAAATCCGCGCCCTCCTGCCCCGCGCAGAACGGGTGCTCTCAGAATATGCCATTTCAGAATAACCCCGCTCAGAAAAACAAATGCCGCAATAATCGCCGCGGCAGAAGATAAAAAGGATCAACCTCTCCATTATTGATTCTTAAAAGTTGAAAAAAAGCGAATACCCGGATATAATGTTTTTGGTTATTTCGCTTTGATACGGGACTAAAGAGAAGAGCGGCATTACGCTACAGGAGGAAAAAGATGAGTATAAAAAATAAGAGGGGGGAAAAGAATTATTCCAGAGTAGTTATCAATGAAGTTGAACACCCACATAGGTATGGTAAATTAGAAAGATTCATAGATGAATACGGTAAAGTGTTTTATAAAGAAAGTCTTTTTGATGATAAGAAATGTTTAGCGGTGAGGTATGAGTTTTCTTTTGACGGGAATTATAACACCGTTTTTTCTTTTATGAATACATTTGC
>CAMEHJ010000049.1 GCA_945917385.1 uncultured bacterium | reverse complement strand
ACTGTCCGAGCCGCCCTTCCTGTGCTTTATCCAAAGCTTGTGAACTACGAGCGCGAGCCCGTGCAGGCCGCCCCAGATGATGAAGGTCCATGCCGCGCCGTGCCACAGGCCGCCGATGAGCATGGTCAGCATCAGGTTTACATAAGTCCTGACTGTGCCCTTCCTGTTGCCGCCGAGGGGGATGTACACGTATTCCTGAAGCCATGTGGAAAGGCTTATATGCCAGCGCTTCCAAAACTCCGTTACGTTTTTGGAGATATACGGAAGGTTGAAATTGCGGCAAAGCTCATAGCCGAGCACCCTTGCACAGCCCACCGCCATATCGGAATAGCCGGAGAAGTCGCAGTATATCTGCATCGAGTACGCCGCGACCGCGAGAACGACCGTCAATGCGTGAAACTCAGCGGGATTTGCGTACACCGCGTCCACAAGCAGCGCGATATTGTCCGCGATAACAAGCTTCTTGAATAGGCCGAACACAAAAATCTGTACGCCCTCCTCAAGCCCTTTCAGGCTGATGTTCCTGTCCTCGTGAAGCTGCGGGATGAAGTCCCCCGCCTTGACGATCGGCCCCGCCACAAGCTGCGGGAAAAACGCAATATACAGCGCAACGTCAGCAAAGCTGCGCTCAGGCGCTATTTTGCCGCGGTAGACGTCGATCGTATAGCTCAGCGACTGGAAGGTGTAAAACGAGATGCCCACCGGCAGCAGAATTTTCAGCGTGCCGAGCCGCTGTATGCCGAACACGGCGCAGAAGGAATCCACAAAGAAATTATAGTATTTGAAAATTCCGAGTATGAGAATCGGAACGATAACGCCGAGTTTAATGCACAGTCCGCGCCGCTTCCCGCCGCAGCCTCTCGCACAGAGGTACGAAACCGCCGTCAGTCCGAGCATCAGAAAACAGAATTTCCAGTTCCAGTACCCATAGAAGAAATAGCTTGCCAGCAGGAGTATCATATGGCGCAGGCGGCGAAGCCTGCCCTTTGCCAGCGCTTTGACCGCTTTGGTATTCGTGAGCGCCATCAGTATGCAGACCACCGTGAAAAACACGGCGAAACTAAGACTTGAAAATACCATCTCAGCCCTCCATCTGCGCTATGCGCCCGTAAATGCAGTCTGCAAGCAGCTCATGTCCCCAGCTATTGAGATGCCCCCTGCCCGGCTCGGTGTTGGCAAAGCCGTAGGGCAGACGCATATTCTCTTTGGCTGCGGCCGTGAGCGTCTCACAGGCGTTAATAAACTCGATGCCGTTATCGGCGCACATTTCCTCCATCGCCTCCACCGAAGCAGCGTCAACATCGACATAGCAGTTGAGCTGCTCGTCCATATAGACCATAGAGTCGAGAACGATGATAAGCTTTACACCGTGCTTTTCAGCGGTGCTTGCCGCATTTGCCATGACCTGCCCGTAAAGCGCGCGGTTTTCTGCCATGTCGTCGTCGGGGCTTGAGCTGCCCGCCTCTCCGCCGAAATTCATGCCTTCTATGTACTTTGTGTATAGAAGTCTCAGGTACGGTATCTTCTGAAGCAGCGTAACAAGTCCGCCGGTATGAGACGGAATACCGGGGTAGCTGTTATCAAGTATCGCCCGGAGCTCTGCGTTCTTTGCCGTTACGAAATTGCACTCGATTATCGCATACTCCGTGGGCTTATAATATGTCAGCGCGTCATCCAGGTTTTTGAGATTGTACATGAGGGTGTGTCCGGCGGTGCCGATGTTGTAAACAACGCGCTCTCCGCCGAAAAGTCTCGTGAGTACCGCTCCCACATTCTCGTCCTGGGCAACGTTGAAGCCGTTCGTGTGCGAGGTGCCCATGAGCAGGATATCGGTTTTGTCTCCCTCATGGTGGTCAAAAAGATTGTTAAAGCCCTCGTTATTCGTTCTGCCCCAGGCAAAGCCCTCGGTAGCGCGGCTGTAAAAGCGGCCCTGCTCCCAGTAATACTCCGTAGCGCCGCTCGGATTAGTGTAATGCACGGGGACGTTATAGTACAAAACGCAGAGAAGCGACATGAGCAGCAGCGCCGTGACGCCCGCCGCAGCCGCCTTCAGAAACCACAGTATAGTTTTTTTGTTCTTTTTTCTCTCCATGTTCTTTCAGTTCAGTCCGCAAAACAGGCAGTATCTGCCGTAATTTTGTTCTCTGAGCGACCCTTCAAGTTTTTTATAACGCGCGCTTTCCGTTGAGAACGCATTGAAATTTTTGTCGAAGAAATCCGCCCAGACCGCGAAAACGGCGCGTCTGACCTCTGCGGGCAGGTTCTCGGTGCGGTGGTATGTGAGGATAACCATGCGCAGCATATACTCATAATAATGTATATCGTCCTCTATGCCGAGCTTCTTTCTGTCCTCATACATACGAAGATGCACCCAAAGTGCGTCAAGACTCTTTTTACTGGTTCTGCCGGAGTGTGTGATGCCCGCTGGATTTACGCGGTATGCAAATACGCTCTCCCCGACCCCGTAAAACTCCATACCATCTTTCAGACACGTCGGAAGAAGCACATGAGAAAGCATACTGTCCTCATACCAGTATCCCTCCGGGAAGCGGATATTGCAAAACAGCTCACGTCTGTAAACAATTCCGCAGGCGAAGTTCGGATTTTTTCCGTCAGGCATTTTCCCCGAACTGTGCGCCACCGTCGCTTTCATTTCACCGTCGGCGCTCATGATGCGGTAGCCGCCCTCCACCATCCCGGCGCCGGTATCGTACGCACAGTCCATAAGCGTCTCAACGGCTTTGGGCAGCATTACATCGTCAGAATCGAGAAAATAGACAAATCTCGCCGTGCTGTGTTCAAGCCCGGTATTCCTCGCACCGGACAGGCCGCGGTTTTTCTGATGAATGACGGTGATGCGCTCATCCTTTGCGTATGCGTCCAGAAGCTGCGGCGTTGCGTCAGTCGAGCCGTCGTTTACGGCGATGATATGCACTCTGTATTTCGTCTGCTGGGCAAGCACCGATTCAATGCACGCCTTGAGATATTTCTCCACGTTATAGCAGGGAATTATCACATCAAGGTCGGTATCACGGCTTTCGGTGACGAGCGGCGTTTCCCTTATTGACGAGCGTCCCTCATCCGCGCTGAACGCATTGAGACACCGGAGCGCCGCCTGCGCCGTCATATCATTCTTTTTCCCGCCGCAGAAAGGGCTGAGCGCGGCGTATGCAGCGTCGCTCAAGCCGAGCTTGCGGAGCGCTTTCAAAACCAGTGGCATTACAAAACTCCCCGTGAATACTCAATAATGCTTTGTTCCGTCGCTTATCTTCTTTGCCGGAACGCCCGCAATGGTTATGCCCGGCTCAAGAAAGCTCTTGGTGACTACGGCGCCCGCGCCGATGCTGATATTGTCCGCGATGGTCACATTGCCAATCAGCATGGAGCCCATGCCGATGACAACGTTGTCCCCGATGGTAGGCTGGCCGCCCTCTTCGCCGTTGCCCATTGTAAAGGACACCGCGTGCAGGCGGCAGTTTTCCCCGACCTGCGTGCCGCCCGTGAAGCCGCAGGGCTCAACGTGTGCGATCTGCAGGCCCTTGCCGCAGATGTTCATGCCGACGTGAATACCGGTTTTGAGCATCATTTTGTTCAGACGAATGGTGTAGATGAGCGACCTTATCTTGTGTCCGGCATTGGTGTGGTACTCTGCCGTCCGCAAAATTTTCATGTATTTTCTGATGACGGCGTTTTCGCTGAACTGAAAAACGTAGGCAAGAACCTTACGGTAATTATCAAGCTTATACGGCGCAAGCTCCACATCAAGATACTCCTTGAGCTGTGCCTTGGTGCAAATCTTGTTCTCAGGTTTCATATTTTTACTCCTTTAAAGTCTGTAGTATTCCTTGTACCAGCGTACAAAGCGGCGTAATCCCTCGCGCAGGCTCGTGCTCGGCTTGAAGCCGAAATCGCGCTCAAGCGATGCGGTGTCGGCGTAGGTCACGGGCACATCCCCCGGCTGCATCGACACGAGCTCGGTGTGCGCGGCAAAGTCGTAATCCTCCGGCAGCACACCGGCGGAGACCAGCTCCTCCTGCAAAATCCGGATGAACTCAAGCAGGTTTTCGGGTGAGTTGTTTCCGATGTTATAAATTTTGTACGGCGGCAGCGGAAGCCCGTCCGCGCCCTTTGCCCGCTCCGGCGCGCGCTGCATGACACGAATGACGCCCTCCACGATATCGTCGATATAGGTGAAGTCACGCTTGCAGTTGCCGTAGTTGAAAACCTTTATCGTCTGCCCGGCGCGAAGCTTGTCCGTAAAGCCGTAGTAGGCCATGTCCGGGCGGCCGGCGGGACCGTAGACCGTGAAAAATCTCAGTCCCGTGCTCGGTATCTCATAGAGCTTTGCGTAGGCGTGGGCAAGCAGCTCATCCGACTTTTTTGTCGCGGCATAGAGGCTCACGGGGTTATCCACCCTGTCCTCCACGGAATACGGCACCTTGATATTGCTGCCGTAGACCGAGGAGCTTGAGGCGTAGACAAGATGCTCTACCCCAAGTTCGCCCTTATCGTAGGAGTGGCGGCAGGCTTCGAGGATGTTGTAAAAGCCGATGAGGTTTGACTCGATATACACATCGGGATTTTCTATCGAGTACCTGACGCCCGCCTGCGCCGCTAAATTGACGACGATGCCCGGTTTATACTTATCAAAAATCTCCGTTATCGTCGCCTTGTCCGCCATATTGCCGCGCACAAAAACGAAGTCTGAGCCATGCCCTGCGCAGCGCTCCGCCGTCTCGCGCAGCTTAACGAGCCTGTATTCCTTCAGCGAAACGTCGTAGTAATCGTTCATGCTGTCAATGCCGATGACGCGAACATTGTCAAACCGTTTCAGCAGCTCTTCGCAAAGGAAGCTGCCTATGAAGCCGGCCGCGCCCGTGACAAACACGGTTTTGCCGGAAATGGTGCATTTACTCATTGCTGCCTCCCCTTCTTTTTTTCAGAATATTCAGTATGAAAACAATGCTGTCCGCCCTCAGCGCCGTGCAGACGCCGAGGTAAACCGCCGCGCCCGCAAGTATCTGGAGCAGCAGCTTCACGATAAGCGGCAGCGCGATAAGGTTCATAGCGTACACGACCGCCGCCATCACTGCCGACGCAAGCATGAGCTTCCACACATCCCGAAGCTCACCCAAAAAGCCGTAGCCGAGCAGCCGCTTTATCGGCAGTGAGGTGACAAACGCGTCAAGCCACGCGCTGAACGTAAAGCCCACCGCGATGGCGACGGGAGAGTCGAAGCAGAACACCGTCAGCGCGAGCACGATGAGCATGAGCGACCTTCTCAAAAGCTCCTGCTTCATGAAAATATCGCTTCTGCCGAGCGCCTTGAGTACGACGAGATTTGTCGTCGTGAGCGGGATCTGCGCCTCACCGATGCAGAGTATCTGTATGAATATCACGCTCGGCAGCCACGCATCCTTCAGCAGAAGGCGCACCATAGGCTCCGCCACCGCCGCCATGCCGAGCATTACGGGGAATACCAAAAAGGCATTTATGCCGAGTGAATTGCGCGCGGTACGGATAAGGCGCTCCTTCTCGTCCTGCATCTGCGAAAACACAGGGAACATCACGGAGGTCACGGCGTTATCTATATTCAGCGCGATAAGGCTTGAAAACTGGTGGCCCCTGTCATAGTAGCCGAGGTCGGCGTCGGAAAACTTTCTTCCGATGACGAGCGGGCGGATATCGTTATACAGACTTGTCATCAATGACGAGGCAAATATACGCAGGCCGTAGCCGTATAGCCGCTTTGCGCTGTCAAGGGAGAATCCGCTTTTCGGCACCCAGCGCACGGCAATGAGCATCGCAAAGCTGCTGACAACGGCATACGCAAAGTAGTAGCCAACCAGCGCCCATATCCCCGCCCCCATAAAGGCGAGGGCAATGCCGAGCGAGCCCGACAGCACCGTCGATATAAGAGAGCAGACAAACTGCTGCTTGAATTTAAGCTCGCGCTGGATAATTGCCATCTGGATGGAGTTGAACGCACCGAAAAAGAGCGAGACGGAATAAAATCGCAGCGGCAGCGTGATTCCGGGGTTTCTGTAATAGTCCGCGATAAAGGGAGCTGCGAAAAACAGTATCGCCACCATGAGCGCCGATACCGCCATGCAGATATAGAACACGGTGGAAAAATCCCTGTCGTCCGCTTCCTTGCTCTGCACCAGCGCCGTATTCAGTCCGCCCTCAACGAAGGTCTGCGAAAGGCCGACGAAGACGTTGATAATGGCAATCTGCCCGAAATACTCCGGCGAGAGCAGTCGCGCGAGGATAATGCTTATCACAAGGCCGATAGCTTTAACGGAAAAGCGCTCGGCAAATTTGTAGATGAGCGAGCTAATAACCTTCGATTTATTCATCTGCGTTCCTTCCGCTCATCTTCCCGAAAGCCTGCGCATGGAGCGGTCAATAAAAAGCATGGTTTTGTATCTGCGCTGTCTTAGCAGGGAAATGTTCATCCTGTAAATGTATCCGTGCACTCCGCCATTGCCGTGGTAGCCCTCCACATTCTTGTAGCCGGACTCGATTATCTTTGCGTCGAAGTCGTTCTCGCGCAGCATTTTTAAGCCCTCAATGGCTTTTTCCGTACTTGAACAGAACTTCATTCTGGCGTGCGCTTCGACCGCTATGCTGTTCAGGCGCATATTCTGAAGCCTGTCATAGTCCTCCTGCGCGAAAACGCCGGTTCTTTGCAGCATTTCATCCACAAGCAGCTCCACGGTGTTGTCAACCTCGCGGTCGTCATAGCATATGGTCTGTGTCACGCTCTCCGTATTGTGGCGGTAGCTGTGCAGTATCTCGGAAAGGAACAGAAAGCTTTTCGCGTTTTCAAGGATCTCAAGACTGCACAGCCTGTCCTCTCCGTGTCTCACGGCGTAATAGGGGGTATAATCCCGCCCGTCAAAGCAGGCGGCTCTTGCGCACTTGCGCCACAGCGCATTATATGCTGCATCCGTCAGTATCACGCCCAGCGCCTCGCGCTTATCGCATATCAGCCGTCCCGCGACATTTTCCCCACAGACGCCAAGCTCGATGACCCTGTCGCCCGCCTTCTTTTCACTGCCGTATATCAGGCAGTCGGCGCCGGTTTCGCTTATCTTGGTAAACAGCACCTCGAGCGCGCACGGCCGGAGCGTATCGTCCGAATCGAGAAACATATAATAGTCTCCCTCGGCCTTTTCAATCCCCATGCATCTTGCGGAGACGGCGCCGCCGTTTTCTTTGTGAATGACCTTTACTCTTTTGTCCTTTGCCGCCCATTCATCGCACATCTGTCCGCTGCGGTCAGGCGAGCCGTCATCCACCAGTATAAGCTCAAAGTTTTCGTAGCTCTGGTTCAAAACGGAGGAAACACACTCGTCGAGATATTTTTCTACCTTGTAAACCGGGGTCATTATGCTGAATTTAATATTTCCGTTCATTCTGTCACCTGCCTATCACACGCTCTACATACCCGCGCCATTTTTCAAACACCTTTTCCG
>CAMEHJ010000048.1 GCA_945917385.1 uncultured bacterium | reverse complement strand
TTTGTGCATGACGTCGGAGCGCCTCTCCCTCCAGTTGGGAGACTCCTACGTGCTGGCAAGCGCTTTCCTGTTCGCGGTGGAGATAATGGTGCTTGACCATTTCAGTCCGCTTGTTGACGGGGTAAGGCTTTCAAGGGTGCAGTTTCTTGTCATCGCAATTATCAGCACGCTTGTGATGTTTATTGTTGAAAAGCCCACGGCGCACAGCATTATGAGCGCGCTTCCGGCAATCGCCTACGCGGGCGTATTTTCAAGCAGCATTGCCTATACGCTCCAGATCCTCGGTCAGGCGGACGTTAACCCCACGCTCGCAAGCCTTGTTATGAGCCTTGAAAGCGTCTTTTCCGCGCTGTCCGGCTGGCTCGTACTGAATGAGCGGCTCACGCCGAGAGAGCTTGCGGGCTGCGCTCTCATGTTCGCCGCTATCATCTTCGCACAGCTTGAAGTGAAACCTAAAAGAAAAACGGAGTAACGCTTAAACGGCAGACCGAAACGACGGTCTGCCGTTTTTTTACTTGAAGGATCGGGACACTTTGCAATGTGCCCCGGCTTATGATATAGTAGACAGGAAATTCGACAGCGCCCCTGTGTGTCGCTGAGAACGCGCACAGCCACGGAGTCACCTATGATGAATGAAACGGAACGAATCGAACAGTGCCTGCCCCTGCTCGTGGCATGGTATCAGCAGGTCAGGCGGCCCCTGCCATGGCGGCAGGAACCCACGCCTTACCACGTCTGGCTCTCGGAGATCATGCTCCAGCAGACCCGCATTGAAACGGTCATACCCTACTACGAGCGCTTTCTCGCCCGCTATCCCACCGTGGCCGATCTGGCCCGGGCGGAGGAGGAGCAGCTAATGAAGCTGTGGGAGGGGCTTGGCTATTACAGTCGGGCGCGGAACCTGAAAAAAGCGGCGCTTTGCATCATGGAGCAGTACGGCGGACGTCTGCCCCAACAGGCATCGGAGCTGAAAAAGTTGCCCGGTATAGGCGACTATACTGCCGGGGCTATTGCCTCCATTGCCTACGGCCAACCGGAGCCGGCGGTGGACGGCAATGTCCTGCGGGTGCTGTCCCGGCTGCTGGCATCCGGGGAGGACATCGCCCTTGCAGGCACCAAAGCCCGCTTCACGGCGCTGCTGCGCCGGAGCTATCCCGGCGGAAAGGACGCCGCCCTTGTGACCGAGGGCATTATGGAGCTGGGAGAGACCGTTTGTATCCCCAACGGGGAGGCCCGATGCGCCGTCTGCCCCCTGCAGGCTCATTGTCTTGCCAGTGAGACGGATACCGTGGCTCGCTACCCGGTGAAGTCTCCGCCCAGAGAGCGGCGGCAGGAGCGGCGGACGGTGCTGCTGCTGCGCCATGACGGGCGCTATGCCATCCGCAAACGGGAGGAGAAAGGTCTGCTGGCGGGTCTGTGGGAATTTCCCAATGTTCCGGGGCGGCTCAGCCCGGCGGAAGCCGCCGCATGGGCCGAGGAGCGGGAACTGCGCGTTGCCGCCTGTACGCCCTGCCCGCCGGGGAAGCATGTGTTTACCCATGTGGAGTGGCATATGGACGCGTATCTGCTCGACTGCGTCGGGGAGAGCGGGGAATTTTTCTGGCAAAGTCCACAGGACATCAAGCGTGATTTTTCCGTTCCCACCGCCTTTCGCTTCTGCCTGAAGCTGATTTCCGGCAAGACCCCGGACTTACGGCGGGACACCGTTATGGAGCCGTAGCAAAACCATCCCGCATGCCGTCGCCCCTTTTTTATACAATGTACTTGATTTTATACACCGGAGGATATAGAATACATCGGAATAAAGAAACCGGGAGGACAGATATGAAAAGCTACACCGAAATGAGCAGGGCAGAGCTGAAAGCCGAGCTTGCCGACGTAATGGCCGAAATTGAAGCGGAGAAGAAGAAAGGCCACAGCCTCGATATGTCACGAGGCAAGCCCGACCCCACCCAGCTCAACCTCAGTATGAGAATGCTCGAACAGAATCCCTACGACCTTATCTATACCCGCAAGGGCACCGACGTGCGCAACTACGGCGAGCTTGCCGGCGTCGATGAGGCGAAGGAGCTTTTCGCGGATGTCCTCGGCGTTAAGATGGAGAATATCATCATGGGCGGACAGTCCAGCCTCTGCCTGATGTACGACTGCTTTATCAAGGCGCTCGTGCTCGGCGTTTACGGCGGAAGTAAGCCCTGGGGACAGCAGGGCAAGCTCAAATTCCTCTGCCCCGCGCCCGGCTACGACAGGCACTTCCGCATCTGCCAGGAGTTTGGTGTGGAGATGATAAACATCCCCATGACCCCGACCGGCCCCGACATGGAGCTTGTGCGCAGCTATGTCGAGAGCGATCCCTCCGTCAAGGGCATCTGGTGCGTGCCCAAGTATTCAAACCCCCAGGGCATTACCTATTCCCCCGAAACCGTGGAGGCCTTTGCCGCGCTCAAGCCCGCGGCGGACGATTTCCGCATTTTCTGGGATAACGCCTACTTCGTCCACGGCTTCCGCGACACGGACGACTATCTTGCCAATATCTTTGACCTTTGCAAGAAATACGGCAGCGAGGACATGGTCTATGAGTTCATGTCCACAAGCAAGGTCACCTTCTCCGGCGCGGGCGTCGCGGTCTTTGCCGCAAGCCGGAACAATATTGAGTTTCTGACCAGACAGATGAACGTGCAGACGCTCGGCTACGACAAGCTCAACCAGCTCCGCCATGTGAAGTATTTCAAGAATGCCGAGGGACTGTACGAGCATATGAAGAAGCAGGCGGACTACCTCCGCCCGAAGTTCGACTGCACCCTCGCCATGCTTGAGGACGGGCTTGGCGGGCTCGGGATAGCGGAGTGGACACGCCCGAACGGCGGCTACTTCGTCAGCTTCGACGGTCTGCCCGGCACGGCAAAGCGCTGCGTCAGTCTCTGCAAGGAGGTCGGCGTGAAGTTCACCGACGCCGGCGCGACCTTCCCCTACGGCATCGACCCCGAGGACAAAAACATCCGCATCGCGCCCTCCTTCCCCGCCATCGACCAGCTCTACCGCTGCATGAAGGTGTTCTGCATCTGCCAGCGCGCCGCCGCGCTCGAGGTCCTGCTCGCGCAGAAGGATTAAAATTGCTAAATATGTCAACATCCGCCCGGAACAGTCCGGGCGGATGTCGCTTTAATACTATCTTGTCATCGGAACGTCGGTGTCGTAGCAGCCCGCACCGGCGGGGACGTGCATCTTCACAATGCCGGTGAGCTGACCCTCGGCGTCAAAATAATACTGGGTTTTGGCTAAGTTCTCTTTTTCCATGGTCATGTTGAACGACTCAAGCCACGGTTTTGCCGTGCGGTCGGGGTAATTTTCGTCGTAGAATTTGCCGACCGAGGCCGCCGTGACGTCAGAAAGCTTCGTACCGTCCGCTCCCATGTCCGTGAGCGAGAAGAGATAGTCCCCGTCAACGCCCTCCTTCGTCGAGACGTCGAGGTTCCATACCCATTTTGTCACATAGTCCGTGTCACAGTCAATGCTGACGATGAGAGAAACAATGTCGCCGTTGAGGTAGGCCTCATACCCGATGGAGAGAACACTGATGCTGAAGCCGTCCCTTATTGATAAAAGGGATTCGTCCACGATCGGCTCAAGCTTTGTGATGATCTCGTCGTTGAGCATACTGACATTCACTCCGTCCAGATCGAACTTCGGAATGACATAGCTGTATTCGTACCGGTTGCCGACAGAATCCATGTATTCACCCTTTTCCTCCCGGTAAACGGTGACATATTTCTCAGCTCCGTTTGGCGCTTCACTCTTGGAAGCATTGGGAGACGGAGCGGGAGCCTCTGAGGGAACGGGCGTTTCGGTTGGGACGGGAGCGGCACTCTTTTCGGTGGGGACTGCGGGCGGAGACACCTTGGCGGAAGCGGAAACGGATGCCGTCGGTACGGCGCTGTTTTCCGCCGCCGCAGAAGAGCAGGCGCAGAGCGACAGCAGCATCAGAATCGAAAGCATGAACGCAAATGTTTTTTTCATAATGCACCTCCGTGAATTTTTTTCTTTAATTTTCTGACGCGGAATAAAGCGGACTGTTCCGCAGGAAATGTGATTTTTTCTTAATAATATCACAACAATGTGAAAAAGTCATTGACGAAAGTGCAGGATAGATGCAAAATTAAGATAAAATAATGATTAAAACCGTAATGGAGGCGCTTATGAAAACTCAATGGACAGACACGGTGGACAGAGATCACCCGCTGAACGAATACCCAAGACCGCAGATGGTGCGCGCGGAGTGGATGAACCTGAACGGACGCTGGGAATATGTCATGTGCAATTCACCGGTCATACCAAAAGGCTTTGACGGGGAAATCATAGTTCCGTTCTCGCCGGAGACGGAGCTTTCCGGTGTGGGACGCAGTCTTAAAAGCGACGAATACCTCTGGTACAGAAAACGCTTTACCTTCCCGGAGAGCTTTCGCGGAAAGAGAGTGCTTCTGCACTTCGGCGCGGTTGACCAGACGGCAAAGGTAATTGTGAACGGGCGCGAATGTGCATACCACGTCGGCGGGTACACGCCATTCTCGGTTGACATAACTGATAATCTCGACGGACTGAACGCGGAGCTCTGCGTTCGCGTGACGGATAATACCGACTGCGGAAGCCACTCGCGCGGCAAGCAGAGCTCAAGGCGCGGCGGCATCTGGTACACGCCGCAAAGCGGCATATGGCAGACGGTGTGGGCGGAGGCGGTGAGCGTGCCTTACGTCAAAAGCTTACGCATTACGCCGAAATTCGACACGGGTACTGTGGAAATATCCGCGGACATTGTGGGAAACGGCGTGGCTTTCGCACATTTTCAGGACAAAGAATACACCCTGCCCGCCGAGATACCCGTGCCGGATTTCGAGCCGTGGTCGCCGGAAAACCCAAAGCTCTACGACTTCTCCGTCACCTGCGGCGAGGACAGGGTGGACAGCTATTTTGCGATGAGAAAGTTCTCGGTGGAGAAGGATTCGAAAGAAGTAAAGCGGCTGTTTCTCAACGGCAGGCCGTATTTCCACAACGGACTTCTGGACCAGGGCTACTGGCCGGACGGACTGTACACCGCGCCGACGGACGAGGCGCTTATACGCGACATCAGCCTTGCCAAGGAGATGGGTTTCAACGTGCTGAGAAAGCACATCAAGATAGAGCCGCTGAGATGGTACTACCACTGTGACAGGCTCGGTATGCTGGTGTGGCAGGATATGCCGAACGGCGGCGGACGCTATAACCCGGTTTTGATCACCGCACCGCTTGTGACGGGAATACACCTGAAGGACAGCGCGCACAAGCTCTTCGCGCGCGGCGACGCCGCAGGGAGAATGCAGTATATGGCGGAGCTGGAGGAGATGATAAACCATCTCTACAACTGCCCGTGCATCGCGCTGTGGACGCCGTTCAACGAGGGCTGGGGGCAGTTTGACGCGAAGCGCGTTCACGACTTTGTGCGCAGAACAGACCCGACAAGAACCGTTGACCATGCCTCCGGCTGGCACGACCAGAAAACAGGAGAGGTCAGGAGCGAGCACGTCTACTTCCGAGCGTACAAATTCAAAGCGGACAAGCTCGGCCGCGCAGCCCTGCTGACAGAGTTCGGCGGCTACAACTGCAAAATTGAGGGTCACTGCTTCAATAACAGTAATTTCGGCTACAAGAGCTTTGCGGGCGCTGAGAAGCTGAAAGAGGCACTATATGAGCTGTACCGTGGGCAGATACAAAGCGCGAAGGAGCGCGGCCTTGCGGCGGCGATTTACACGCAGCTCAGTGATGTGGAGGACGAGCTTAACGGACTTATCACATATGACAGGAAAGTGGTTAAGATACCGCCTGAGGAAGTGCGAGAAATCATAGATGTGGGGAATTAAAACTGATGCTCAAAAAAGCGTACATCGAGATAGGCAACATCTGCAACCTTAAATGCAAATTCTGTCCCGGAACCAAACGCGAAGCCAAATTCATGACGGCGCGGGAGTTTGAGCATATCGCGCAAAAGATAAGACCGCACACGCAGTACATCTATCTGCACCTGATGGGAGAGCCGCTTCTGCACCCGGAGCTTGAAAAGATACTGGACATCGCGCAAAAACTTGACTTCCGCGTCATCGTGACCACAAACGGGACGCTGCTCGGCAGACGCGGCGCATCTTTGCTGTCGTCGGGGGCGGTACACAAAATCAATATCTCCCTCCAGTCCTTTGAGGGAAACGGCGAAGCTGAGCCGGGGGAGTACATCTCCATGTGCATAGCCTTTGCAAAGGCGGCGGAGCGGGCGGAAAAGCCCTGCATACTGAGACTGTGGAACAAGGGCGGCTTTGATACGCTGAACGGGGAGATACTGCGCGCGCTTGAAGAAGCGTTCCCAAAGCCGTGGACGGAGAGCCGCGGCAGCATGAGAATCGCCGGAAAGGTCTGGCTTGAGGAGGGGGAGAGGTTTGACTGGCCGGATCTGGTCGCGCAGGACAGGGGAGATAGCTGCTTCTGCCGCGGTCTGCGCGACCAGATAGGCGTGCTGTGCGACGGTACGGTCGTGCCCTGCTGCCTTGACCATGAGGGAGATATCGCGCTCGGAAACCTGTTTGAAAGCGAACTTGAAGAAATTATGTCAACTGAACGAGCGTACAGAATCTACGAGGGTTTCACCAAAAGAAAAGCCGTCGAGCCGCTTTGCCAGCGCTGTGGTTATGCAAGGAGATTTACATAATCACTTTACATAATATTAAAATCATAATTTTATTGACATAAATTTATTTACATAATATAAACTACATAAAAGAATATACGTAATATAAGCTACGTAATATCATTAACATAATATCATTTACATAAATATCGCACAATAAAGGATACGGTACATCCTTTATTGTGCGATACGATTAAAACGCTTAAGCCAGGACGGAACAAAGGGAAAAAGAATTTTACATACCGAACAGGCAAATCCTGCAATACGGATTTGCCTGTTCGAAAAAATTAAGTTCTGGTTTGCCGTAAATCGCATGATAAACGCAATTTAGCAATCCGCATTAATTTATGGTCGGAAAAACACCTTGTTTTGATTCTTCTTGTCAAAGATGCCGTTATATTGCAGGGCTTTGTATGTGTCCAGCCACTGTCGCTCCTCACCGTCGGCTGCTTCAAAGGGCAAATATCCGGGTTCATTTGTAATGGCAGACATCATGCTCCTGAAACAGCAGTTTGTTTTTCCGGGCGGTAAGCCTGCTTATGCCGAGATCCAGTACAGCCGAAACAGCCATACACATAATCAGTCCCCACAACAGCACCAGAACAGGATTGCGGGGGAAATATAGTATCGGCCGGAACACCTGTTTTGAATTGTTGAAAAATATACAGGAAACAAACCACATCAGAAGTGAGTGTTTCCCAATTTTTGCGAGTCCTTTTTTGATATAAATCGCTTTTATTTCTTTGCAGAGATTGACTGCGGCAAATACAAAAAACGGGGTAA
>CAMEHJ010000047.1 GCA_945917385.1 uncultured bacterium | reverse complement strand
CCGCCCGCCGTGAGCGGCAGGCAGTCGTCCGTCACCGAACGCACCCGGCGCGCGAGCGTCTCAAAGCTGCGCTTGTGCTTCTGCTCGGTTTCGAAGATAGCCTCGGCGTCAAAGTCGTCGTCGAGCGTGCCTGTGGTCTGCACGATAACGGCAGTGTCAAACTGCCGTATTCTCTTTGTGGTAAATTCGATGCTCCCGCAGGCGGGAGGACAGCTCCAAAGCCTGCCGTAGGCTTTACAGCGACCCGAAGCGCACATCTCGCGCACCTCGTCCATCGGAACAAGACCGCCCGCCTCAAGCTCCCCAACATGGGAAAAACCGATATCGCGGGCAAAACGGATAATTTCTTCAGCCGATACCATGACCTTAATCCTTGACAACAGAGACAGATTTTAATATTATTTAAAGTGTTGAATTAAATGTTATTATATATAAAGGCGAGAGAAAATGTCAAGCATTACACTCAAATCCAAATCCGCATCCCGCACTTTTGATTTCAATGAGGGGGAGAATTTGCTGTCTGTCCTTCAGAGAAACGCCGTCACTGTATCCGCGCCCTGCGGCGGCAACGGCAAATGCGGCAAGTGCAAGGTGAATATTGTACGCCCCGGAGGAGAAGAGACGGTGCTCGCCTGCAAAACTCCGGCGGAGGATAACATGACCGTTTCGGTCGGGGAGCCTGAGGGCGCGGCGGTGTGCGACAGCTTTGAGTACGAAAACTCGGATTACGGCGCGGACGGCGCGGGCTTCGGAATTGCCGTAGACCTTGGTACAACTACCGTTGCCGCGGCGCTCACGGAATTATCAAGCGGCAGAATCCTCCGGAAAACAAGCGCGATGAACGCCCAGTCCGTCTACGGTGCGGACGTTATCTCAAGGACACAGTACACCATTGAAAACGAAAACGGCCTTGACATCCTGTGCGGGACCATAAATGCGCAGATAAACCGCATGGCGGACGAGCTTTGCGAAAGCTGCGGTGTTGACCGCGCAAAGACAAAGCTTTTTATTGCGGGAAATACCATAATGCAGCATATCTGTGCCTCCCTCCCACCGAAAAGCATTGCCGCGGCGCCGTTCACGCCGGTGACGCTCTTTGCCGGAAGCGATAAATATTCCCCCTGCGTGTCGGGCTATGTGGGCGGAGATATCACGGCGGGTATGCTTGCGGTAGGTTTACATAACACAAAAGAGCTGAGCCTTTTCGTTGACCTTGGCACCAACGGGGAGATGGCTATCGGCAATGCGGAGGGGATCGTCTGCTGCTCCGTTGCGTCCGGCCCCGCGTTTGAGGGGGCTGACATCACCTGCGGCATGGCGGGAACGACCGGCGCGATAAACCATATTTCATTTTCGGACGCAGAGTTTGTGTTCACAACGATAGGCGATGCTGAGCCGCGCGGCATCTGCGGCTCCGGTATCATCGAGCTTACGGCCTGTCTGCTCCGCCTCGGAATAATCGACGCATCCGGCTACCTTCAGCCGCCGGAAGAGGTGGACGGTGACTTCGGTGAGCTTCTCGGTGAGGATGAGGACGGGAACGGAATAGTTTACATAACAAAGGACAAGAGTGTGTTTTTCACCGCGCGCGACGTGCGGCGTATCCAGCTTGCCAAGGCTGCGGTCGCCGCGGGTATCGAGATACTGATGCAGGAGATTGGCGCTTCGCCGGAGAATGTGAGAACAATTTATCTCGCGGGGGGCTTCGGCACTTACATTGACGTGAAAAGCGCCGTCGAGATTGGTATGCTCCCCGGAGGAACATTGGAAAAGGTGAAGAGCGTCGGCAACAGTTCGCTTGCCGGGGCGGTGCTCGCGCTCTGTTCCTCGCGCGCGGCGGGGGAGCTTTCCGGCATCCCCGCACTCTGCCGCTATGTGGAGCTTTCGGGCGACAAACGCTTCAACGATTTATTTGCCGATAACATGGCGTTTTATGAAGAAGATTTTTGAGAAAAGAGGTTGACAGTATGCAAATCAAACTTCCGCTTGTACTTGACGGTTCCACCGGAACCCAGCTGCAAAAGCGCGGATTCAACGGCGAGACTACCGCCGAGGAATGGAGCCTTGCCCACCCCGAAGCCGTTGAGGACTTTCAGGGCAGATACATTGACGCCGGCAGTGACGTGATCTACACCCCGACCTTCGGCGCAAACTCCGCAATGCTTGAAAGCCACAAGGTGTTCTCGCGCGTGCGCGAGCTTAATCTGGGGCTTGCCGCCATATCGAAGCGCACGGCAGGGGACAGGGCGTATGTCGCGGGCGATATCTCGCCCTGCGGACGCTATCTCTATCCTATGGGCGACGCTACCTTTGAGGACCTGTTTGATATATACCGCGAGCAGGCAGAGGCACTTGAAGAGGCGGGCGTTGACCTGTTTGTGATTGAGACGATGGTGTCCGTTGCTGAGGCGAGGGCGGCGATCCTTGCCGTGAAATCCGTCAGCTCAAAGCCCGTTTTCGTCACCTTTACCTGCGACGAAAACGGCAAGACCATGATGGGCAGCGATGTCACGGCGGCACTTCTTATCTGTCAGGGCATGGGTATCGACGCGTTCGGCCTTAACTGCTCCGTCGGCCCCGAAGCCATGCTGAAGCAGCTGAAGCGCCTTGCTGACTACGCCGAAATCCCGCTTATCGCAAAGCCGAATGCGGGTCTGCCCGAAATTGTGGACGGTAATACCGTGTATAACTGCACGCCGGAGGAGTTCACCGCGTTCGTTAGCGAGATGGGGAAGCTCGGCGTGTGTATGTTCGGCGGCTGCTGCGGCACGGATGTCGAGCATATCGAGGCGCTCGCGCGAAAGGTGCGCGAGATAACGCCCGTCATGCCCACCGAGAAAAACCGCGATAAGCTCCCCTGCGCGACCGGCAGACATCCTGCGCTCCTGCCGCTCGATGTGCAGGTGCGCACTGTTATTGCGTGCGGTGACGACCTTGAGGAAGCGCTGGCGGAAGCCGCGGCGAGCGATGCTGCGCTTATCTGCATCGAGATAAACTCCCTTGACGAAGTGCAGTGCTTTGCCGATGTTGAGTACGCCGTTGACAAGGCGCTTTGCATCAAGTGTGACGACGCGGACCTGCTCGAAAAAACGCTGCGCGTTTATCAGGGGCGCGCACTGTACGAGGGCAGACTGTCCGAAAAGGTGCTGCTCCCGCTCGTAAACAAATACGGCCTGATAATCTGACGGGAAACCGTTCTGCCCTGCCTGAACAGAAATTATTACTACCTAATCGGGGGATAAACATGGAGCCGCAGAAGCTGATAAAAAAAATAGACGATAGAGATGCGGTGAGTATTCTTATCGGAAGGTACGGCAATAAAATCTATGCGCGCCTTTACGACAGACTTCACGATAAACAGCTCGCGGACGAGGCGTTTCGGAAAACCGTGTTCTCGTTTCTTGAAACCGTAAAGCGGCTTGAAAGCGACGATTTAACGGAGGCACTGTTTTCCTGCATCGCGGAAAATGTGTGCCGGGATATGCAGGAGAGCGCCGAAACAGCGCAGGAGCGCTGCGATTTGGTGCAGGAGAGCGCCGGTCTGGTGCAGGAGCGGGTTTGCCCGCAGGAGACTCCCGCACCGGTGATAAGCGAAGCGGCTTCCGAAAGCGTGGAAGCTGTGGAGGATGCGGAAGCTGTGGAAGCTGTGGAAGCTGTGGAAGACACCGAAGATGCGGAAGATGCGGAATCTGCGGAAGATGAGCCGTCAGTCGGGCACAGATGGGAGATTGCCGTTTTGCTGTTTCTGATAGTTCTTGTTATTATCCTGCTCTGGGGCGTTGCCGGGCTTGGGATGCAGAGCGGTGTGATTCCAAGAATCGACCTCGGCTACACCTGGTTTGACAGGAACGTATTCCCGCTGTTTTTTGAATACGGGATGTTTTAAAATAAGCACAGCGCCCCGTCAGAAGGGGCGCTGTGCTTATGTGTTTAGTCCAACGGGAGTCGAACACTCACCGCATTTGAGCGGCACTGTCGGGCTGCTTTTGATTTGTCGTCCTCAACTTGCGTCAGCAAGTCTTCGTCCTCCGCACCAAAATCAGCTCAGATATTACTCGCTCAAATGTGCAAGGCAGTTTTACGGAGCGGATTTTTGACCGGACGAGGCATTGCACGCAGTGAAGCCTTTCCGGCTTTACAAGGGCAATAACGAAGTCCGGACGGAAATCCGCCTGTAAAAACCGATGAGGGTTCGACTCCCGTTGGACTAAGCCGATAAGAAAGGAGCGGAATGTAATGTACGGAAAGATGTCGGCATTCTTCGCTGCCTCGGTATTGCGGGGACTGGTCATCAGCGGAATTCTGATCTTCCGGCTGCCCATCACGCTGGGCGCGGACACCGTCTGAATTGCCATGCCGATCACGGAGTTGTTGGCTGCCGCCGGTATGGCCTTGGCTATGAGTCGTTCGCTCGGCAGCAG
Organism: uncultured bacterium; assembly: GCA_945917385.1. The sequence goes on along the minus strand of CAMEHJ010000047.1, from coordinate 3,154 downwards.
TGTACTTCACTGATTCGGAGTGAAATTATAGAAACTGAGGCTTCAGATTATAGTTTGCCAAATCGAAGCCCAGCGAAGCGGGTTCGATTTGGCAAGGAGGAGCAGAGGTGTGAGCGCGCTCTGACTTTAATAAAAAAGTCGGAGCAAGCGATATAAAGCTTGCTCCGACACGTGATTTAGAAACGGTTTTTTTGCCCTAAACACAAATCAGTGAAATATTTGCCTTGCGGCAAATGTGAAATAATGCCTTTGAGCATTGCGAAATTCTCCTCTTTCGCGGAACGTGAAATAAAATAAATCCCTTCACGCCCGCAGGCATTTCACATGGCGAAGCCATATTTCACACCGCAAAGCGGTATTTCACAAATCCCGAAGGGATTTATTTCGTTGAAAAAGCACTTGCGCAAAGCAAGTGCTTTTCTGGTCGGAGTGGCGAGACTTGAACTCGCGGCCTCATGGTCCCGAACCATGCGCGCTACCAGCTGCGCTACACCCCGAAATAAAAAATTTTTAACTCAACGAGCTTTTCTATTATAAGTTCCAAAGTCCGTATTGTCAAGAGTAAACTTCAATATATCTTTCTGCCTTTCGTTTCCCGCTGACTGTGAATCGGTACAGAGTGCCGCAGTGCATCATAGCCGCATAAACAGCACCCAAAGCCGTTTGGCTTTGCGTGCTGTTTACAGTTTAATTATACCCCGGAATTTCACGCCATGTTTTTCCGTTTTATGCTGCCGGAGATGATGTAGAGAAGCCATGACACAAATATCGTACAGACTAAAACAAGAATCGGGCAGCTCGACGCCCATAAAGCTGACTCCGTATTTATGCCGAATACGCCGCGCCGAATCAATACCAGCACCTTATAAATCAGTGTGTGAAAAATGTATATGTTCAGCGAAAGCTTTTCTCCGATGAATTCCGCAGCCTTGCAGACGCTTACATTAGGCTCTTTCAGTGTTAGAGTAAACAATCCAAACGCATACGGAATATAGCCCACAACGCCGAAATTGACCGGCAGGCTTACCACCGCCGGGGTCACGGCGATTGCGCAGCCCACCACCGACAAAAGGACCAATTTCCGGGAATCCATATTCCTCAACCGCTCCGCCTTATCCGTGTGCATAAAATAACCCAGCAGGAACCACGGCATTGCCTTGGTAATGAAGTTTATCTTCAAAAACCATTCAAGCTGCAGGGTTTCGCAAAACGAAGTCAACAGTATCTGCATAACGAACAGGAGCGGAAGAAGCTTCAGCGCGAATTGTTCTTTGTGCTTCTTGACCAGATAATACCATGCGATATACGTCTCAGACATCGCAATCAGGTACCACAGCGGCGACGAGAAATCTACCGTACAGAAGAAGATAAATTTTATGGGCGTTTTCCAATTAAAATATCTGCCGAGCCATGCCATGCCAAATTCATGTGACGTTACGGCGGCCGTGATTTGGGGAATGAAATGCAGAATATATGCGTATGCCAATATTTTCAGCATTTTGATAAGTCGGCGTTTTATAACCGCCGTGTCCTTTCCCCATGCGTAATAACCCGCAATCATAAAGAAAACCGGCACCGCATAATCCGCGCCCAGACGGACGATTTCACCGAAGCTGCCCGGAAATGTTATATGTATGAACACCACTCCGATACAGGCAAAGCATTTCAAAAAATTCAGCTTATTATTAATGGTTCCCGTATTATCCACAGGGCGATCCTCCGTAAATTCCGAATTGTCATTTTCTGTATTATACATTACGCGCCGAACTTTGGCAATCGTTTTGGCATACAGACCGTACAATAAAATGCGGGTATTCCGCCTGCCAATATCCGCTTTCATATCCCCCCTGAGGGCTTGCAAAAATCAGGGCGACATACTATAATTTAAAAAGAAAAGTTTACGGAGGCAGAAATGGAACACACCCACGACGGCGTGATTTATCATGACCACGGCGACGGTCATGTACACAGCCACACAATCGAGCCGGAGCATACACACGATAACGAGCATTCTCACGGCCACGAACATACACATACTCAGACCAAGGCGGTAGTCAACAGGCTTTCCCGCGCCATCGGTCATCTTGAGAGCGTGAAGCGCATGGTTGAGGACGGGCGTGACTGCGCCGAGGTGCTTATTCAGCTTGCCGCCGTCCGCTCCGCGCTCAGCAGTACCGCAAAGGTCATATTGAAAGACCATCTCGAACACTGCGTCTCCGAGGGCGACGACAGCTCCGAACAGCTAAAGATGCTCAACGAAGCGATAGACAAGTTCATGAACTGAGTTTTTGTTTATTAATCCGTCCTGATTTCAGGACGGATTTTTTATATCCCTCAGTGTGATGTTGACCGCCGCTCCGCAGTAGATGACCATGCACGTCATGTAAAGCCAGAACATCAGAAGAATGATTGACGCTATCGACCCGTACACCAGCGGGTATCTCGTAGATGCGCCGATGAACACCGAAAACACGACGCTGACGCCGACCGTCGCCGCAGTTGACAGCAGCGCTCCCACCCATACACTGTACTTTGCCTGTGACGGCATACACACCAAGTAGAGCACTAAAATCATCAAAAATTCAATTCCGCCGAACAGGATAAATCTCAGCGTATTCCATGAGGCGCCGATATCAATAAACGGCAGAAAGCGGTTAATCAGCATAATAAATTCGCGCCCCGTGAACATCACTACAATTCCGAAGTACATGGCCGCTACAAATACCAGCGAAAAAACTATGCTCCCCAGGAAAAACGAGAAGCCCTCAAAGCGCTGCTTACCCTGCATCTCCCCAATCGTTATCTGCAGTGCGCGAAACGCGGCGGACGACGATGTGATAAGCAGTGTAAGTCCGGCGACCATCATGGCGGAGCTGTGGTTTCTCGCAACATATCCGAGAAAATCCTCCGCCACCGCAACGGTCTCTGCCGAGAAGAAGCTTTCCAAAAAATGGAGTACCCTGATCGCCTTGTCGTAGCTGTTTCCAAGCATAGTGTAAAGACAGATTATCAAAGGAAAAAAGGTCATCGTGAGATAATATGACAGCGCCGCCGAAGCTCCGGGAAGATTTGACCTAATGTATATATTATAAAACCCTTTTGCAAACCGCACGATTGTTTTCATAAAATCCTCACCTTTTTCGATTTTAGCATA
>CAMEHJ010000046.1 GCA_945917385.1 uncultured bacterium | reverse complement strand
TGGAAGAAGGAGACGCGCGCCGACCGCGTGCTTATCGAGTACAACGGTATGTGGATGCTCGACACGCTCTATAACGCCATGCCGCAGGACTGGATGGTGTATCAGGAGTTCATGTTCGCGGACGCGGGCACCTTCCTCAGCTATAACAGCAATATGCGCCAGCTTGTCTATGACAAGCTCAAGAGTGCGGAGCTGGTGGTGTTCAACCGCTTTAAGAGCGGCATGGACAAGATGGCTTTCCACAAAATAGTTCGCGGCGCGTCCCGCCGTGCGGACATCGCCTACGAGTATGACGGCGGCAAGGTCGAATACGACGACATCGAGGATCCCCTGCCCTTCGACCTCTCGGCGCCGGTGGTCGTGATAGGCGACGACGACTATGCCGTATGGTACCGCGACATGGCCGAGAATCCTAAAAATTACGAGGGCAAGACCGTGCGCTTCAAGGCACGCTGTCTTGTACGCAAAAAGGTCGGAAAAGGCTTTTTCGTTGTCGGCAGACACGTTATGACCTGCTGCGCCGACGACATCCAGTTCGCGGCGCTCGTCTGCCAGTGGGAGGGCGCGGAGACGATCAAGGACGACAGCTGGATGATGCTGACGGCGAAGGTCAATTTCCGCTTCAACAAGGCCTACGGCAAGAAGGGCCCCGTGCTCACTTACATTGAGGGCAATTCCTGTCCCGCGCCGGAGCAGGACGTCGCCACCTTCTATTGATGCGTATGAAGTATAAATGCCTTGTCTTTGACCACGACGACACCGTCGTGAACAGCACGGCAACCATCCATTTTCCCTCCTTCCGCGATTATCTGAAAATCTACCGTCCGGGCTGCGATATCACCTTGGAGGAATATTTCAGCGCGAACTTCGCCCCCGGCTTCATACCCATGTGCGTTGAGCGCTACGGCATGACCGACGAGGATTTGAACGTCGAGGTACGCTTCTGGGAGGATTACGTCAAATGCCACACCCCCGCCGCCTACCCCGGCATCCGCGGGATAATGGAGCGGCATAAGGCGGAGGGCGGGCTTATCTGCGTCGTCTCCCACTCCATGGACAGGTACATCCTGCGCGACTATGCATCAAACGATCTGCCCGCGCCGGACGCAGTCTACGGCTGGGAGCGCCCTGCCAATGAGCGAAAGCCGAACCCCTTCCCCCTGCTCGATATCATGGAACGCTTTTCGCTTCGGCGGGATGAGCTGCTGATGATAGACGACCTCAAGCCGGGCTATGACATGGCAAAAAGCTGCGGCGTGGACTTCGCTGCCGCAGGCTGGGCAAACGACATTGAGAGCATTGAAAGCTTTATGCGCAAAAACAGCCCGCTGTACTTCAAAACCGTCTCCGAGCTTGACGAATATCTCAAATAAATTACCAAGTAAAAGCCGAACCGTTCTGCGGTTCGGCTTTGCTGTTGACGTTTATCCTGATGTGGAATATAATACAGTTAGCTTATTATGTGCGTATTCTTTCGAAGGGGGCGTCTGGGTGGCCGCAGTATCAAAATTTCTCACGCGCGTCATGCTCGTGATTTTTGCGTGCCTTGTCGCAGTCTCCCTGCTGATAACCGCCTGGGTCGGATTGGAAAGCCGCTCTTACCTCTTCGCGCTTGCGCTCGGCTTTCTCGGCGCGGCGGCGGTGCTGTTAATTATGCGCCGCTTCCGGGGGCGAACCCAAGTCCTGAACGAGCGGATTCGTGCGTTCGGAGTGAGAAAGCTCTGCCTCATACTCGCGCTTATTTGCTTTGCTTTGCATCTGATATGGGTGCTGCTTATCCGGATCGAGCCCTTCAGCGACTATCAGACCTACTGGCAGTGCGCCTGCGCGCTTGCCACGGGTCAGGCCATCGAGAGCACCGAATACATAGCGGTTTACCCGCATATCCTCGGATATTCAAGCTTTTTGAGTATTTTTGTGCGCATTTTCGGTGAATATGTTCTTGTCGGCGCGGTGCTGAACGCCGCTTTGACGACACTCAGTGGGGTGCTTATCTTCTGCATATGCCGCCGCGCTGCCGGAGAGCTTGCCGCCGCCATGGGCTTTGTTCTGTGGATTTTCATGCCGACAAAGCTTATGATGAACCCTCTCATCTTTTCGGAGCCGCTGTACTCCTGCCTGCTGCTGCTGTTTATGCTGGCGGTGAGCGAGCTTGAGCGCAGACAGGAAAAGCTTTCGAAAAAGCCGGCGCTCTGGGTTCTGTGCGGCGCGGCGCTCGGCCTGCTGGTGCTCTGGATAAACATCGTGCGGCCTATCGCGGTCATTCTTCTCATCGCGTTTCTTATCTGGTTTCTGCTGCTTCGCGGCGCGGCGCTCACGAAAAAGCGGCTCTGGCTCATGTGGGGCATTGTAACGGTCTGTATGCTGTTTGTTTTTAAAATCGGCGGCAGCGCGTGGGACAGCCATGTGGAAAAAGTTCTCGGTGAAGAGCCCGCGTCCCTTCCGATTTACAACATCTATGTCGGCTTTAACGAGGATACGCAGGGGCAGTGGAGCGCCGACGACATGGACGTGCTGTTTGCCTACAAGCGCGGCGAAAACCTCACCGCAAGCGAGGCGCAGCGGAGGATGCTTCCGCACCTTAAAGAGCGGCTCTCCTCCGGCATCGACTTTGCACGGCTCTTCCGCTCCAAGCTCTTCGCGTTCATGGGCAACGACGAGCTTGGCGGCTACACCTACCGCTTTACCAGAAGCGAGCGCTTTGTGCGCGTGTGCATGATCATCGACAACGTGTACTACTTTTTCGTTATCGCGCTGATGCTTGCGGGGCTATATGCGCTATTTCGCCGCGGTGCACAGAGCGCCTTATTCATCGTACCGCTTTTCGCGCTCGGCCTTACGCTTGCGCATATGCTGGTTGAGGTTTCAAGCAGATATCACTACTCGCTCATACCAATGTTTATCATAACTGCCGCCTTCACTGCGGTGGAAAAATCAAAATTCGGAGGATATTACCATGACGCCGAGACTGTTCATAGTCATTCCGTGCTATAACGAGCAGGAGGTTCTGCCAATCACCGCGCCGATGTTCTTAGAGAAGCTGCGCGCGCTCACCGCCGCCGGGAAAATAAGTGAGGACAGCCGCGTTCTCTTCGTAAACGACGGCAGCAAGGACAAGACCTGGGACATCATCAAAGAGCTTTCCGCACAGGACGAGCACTATATCGGCATCTGCCAGAGCCGCAACCGCGGTCACCAGAACGCCGTGCTCGCAGGGCTTATGGAGGCAAAGGACAAGTGCGACATCACCATCTCCATCGACTGCGACGGGCAGGACGACATCAACGCTATGGACGAAATGGTGGACGCGTACCTTGACGGCTGCGAGGTCGTGTACGGTGTGCGCTCCAGCCGCGAAACGGACACCTTCTTCAAGCGCTTCACAGCGCAGGGCTTTTACAAGTTCCTTGCAATGATGGGCGCGGAGGTCGTTTATAACCACGCCGACTACCGCCTGATAAGCGCGCGCGTACTCAAGGAGTTTGCAAACTTCAAGGAGGTAAACCTTTTCCTGCGCGGCATGATCCCGCTCGTCGGGTTCAAGAGCACCAGCGTCAGCTACTCCCGCGCCGAGCGTATTGCCGGTGAGAGCCATTACCCGCTCAAGAAGATGATAGCCCTCGCGGTGGACGGCATCACCAGTCTCTCGGTAAAGCCCCTTCGCATGATAACCGGCTTCGGCGTTTTCGTCGCGCTCATCAGCTTCATCGGGGTTATCTGGGCGCTTATCACCGCACTCTGCGGCAAAAGCGTTGCCGGCTGGGCGAGCATGACCTGCATCGTCTGCTTCGTCAGCGGCGTGCAGCTCATCTGCCTCGGCATCATCGGTGAGTACATCGGCAAAATCTATATGGAGACCAAACAGCGCCCGCGCTACATTATCAGCGAGCGCACCGGGGAAGATTACGCCGACAGGTAAAGCCCTCTCAGTCAGCTTTGCTGACAGCTCTCCCAAAGGGAGAGCCAAGTCGAGTTTCTTATTTTGACACATTGAAAAACCGAGCCTGCGATTTTTCGCAGGCTCGGTTCGGTTTTAAATTTCCTTATTTCTGCTTGATATTCCAGATGTCTCTCGCGTACTCTGCGATGGCGCGGTCGGCGGCGAAGACGCCGGACTGGGCGGTATTCATCAGCGACAGGCGCGCAAGCTCCTTCTCGTTTCGGATATCGGAGTACAGCTTTCTCTGGCAGTCGGCATAGGAGCGGTAGTCCGCGATGAGCATATACTGGTCGCCGCCGTACAGGAGGCCGGAGACAAGGTCGGAATAGCTCTTTCCGTCGCGGAAGCCGCGGCTGAACCTGTCGAGTATGCGGGTGATCTCGGCGTCTCTGTACGCGGTCTCGTTGGGGTTATAGCCGTTTGCGCGCAGGCGGGCAATCTCGTCGGTGTGCAGGCCGAAGAGGTACATATTCCTGTCGCCAAGCCGCTCGTACATCTCGACGTTCGCGCCGTCGAGCGTGCCGATGGTGACGGCGCCGTTCATCATGAGCTTCATGCAGCCGGTGCCGGACGCTTCCTTACCGGCGGTGGATATCTGCTCGGACACCTGAGCGGCGGGGACGATCGCCTCTGCCGCGGTGACGCGGTAGTTCTCAACGAAGTAAACGTTGAGTCTGCCCTTGCACACGGGGTCGTTATTGATATCATCCGCCATTGAGAGCAGCAGCTCGATTATGCGCTTTGCGGTTCTGTATCCGGCGGCGGATTTCGCGCCGAACACGAAGGTGCGGGGCACAAAGTCCATGCCGGGATTATCATGGAGCTGAAGCTGGAGACTTGCAATGCTCATGGCGCACAGAAGCTGGCGCTTATACTCGTGCAGACGCTTTATCTGTATATCCATGATGGAGTTCGGGTTGAGGGCAAAGCCGTCGTTGCGCTTTGCAAACTCGGCAAAGCAGAGCTTGTTCGCGTACTTTATCTCGTTTACGCGCGCGAGCACACTCTCGTCGTTTTCATAGTCGGCAAGCTTTATCAGTTCCTCGGGGTGGAGAAGATAATTGTCACTGCCGGTCAAATCGCAGATAAGAGAGTGCAGGCCGGGGTTGATCTGACTGAGCCAGCGGCGGTGGTCAATGCCGTTTGTGACATGGGTGAAACGCTCGGGCGTGACGGTGTAGAGGTCGTTGAAGAGGTCGTTCTTCAGAATTTCGCCGTGCAGGCGGGAGACGCCGTTGACCTTGTAGCAGGTGGCAAGGCAGAGGTTTGCCATATAGACCTGACCGTCGTGGATGATGAGGTTGCGGCCGACCTTCTCGTTATTGCCGAAGTAGGAGATGAGCTGTTCGCGCCAGCGGCGGTTGATCTCGCACATGATCTCCCACAGGCGGGGCAGAAGGTTCTGCACAAGGTTCTGCGGCCAGTGCTCCAAAGCCTCGCTCATAACGGTGTGGTTGGTGTAGGCGACGCTGTCTCTCACAACGTCCCATGCCTCGTCCCAGCCGAGACCGTACTCGTCCATGAAAAGGCGCATCAGTTCGGGGATGACGAGGGTGGGGTGGGTGTCGTTTATCTGGATGGTGTGGTGCTTTGCAAAGTTTCTAACGTCGCCCCAGTTCTTGATGTGCTTGCGCACGATGTCCTGCACGGAGGCGGAGACGAAGAAATACTGCTGCTTCAAGCGGAGGGTCTTGCCCTCGATATGGTCGTCTGCGGGATAGAGAACCTTGGTGATGACCTCGGCCATGGTGCGCTGTTCAAGCGACTGGACGTACTTGCCCTCGGAGAAGCGGTACATATCCAGCGCGTTCGGGCTTTTCGCCTCCCACAGACGCAGGGTGTTGATGTTCTTCGCACCGTAGCCCGCGATCAGCATATCGCGCGGCACGGCGATAACGGTGTCATAGCCGGTATGCTCGGCATGGTAGTGACCGAAATTGTCCCAATGGGGGGATATCTGACCGCCGAAATGCACCTCGACCGCGTCCTCATAGCGGCTGATAAGCCAGCTCTCCGCGGCGGTGCGCCAGTTGTCGGCGACCTCGGTCTGCATACCGTTTTCGAACTTCTGCTTGAATATGCCCAGCTCGTAGCAGATGGAATAGCCCGTGGCCTGAAGCCCCTCGGTTGCCATGGAGTCCATGTAGCATGCAGCAAGTCTGCCGAGACCGCCGTTGCCGAGACCCGCATCCGGCTCCTCCTCAAAGATGTCGGCGGCAGAGTGTCCCATGTCGGACAGCGCGCCGATGACCGCTTCGGAGATGCCGAGATTGTAGGCATTTTTCATAAGGCTGCGCCCCATGAGAAACTCCATGGACATATAGTGTACCTCTTTCTCCGCGTGTCTGGGGTCCTCGACGGAGAGAATACGGCTCATCAGCTCACGGATAACGATGGCTGTCGCCTGGAAAATCTGTTCTTCCGTGGCCTTTTCCCCGGTGACGCTGAACTGCGCACAGAGCTTATCCTCTATCGCGCTTCTCATTTCGTCCCGGGATATCTGGTTTGTCATACATTACCTCCTGAGTTTGACGGGAGTGGAACCCGTACAGGTTTTTCGGGCGCATTTCCGCCCGTACTCCGCTTTGGCGGAGAAAGCCTGACGGCATCCCGTCAGGCAGAAAACTTCGCTGCGGCATTTATACAATTAATACCGCAGCGAATGTTTAACTGCTTTATTATCCCCGCGCCGTTTCGGCGCTGTCAGGCGCGGCTCGCGCCTTATATTTTGCTGCCCTTGGGGATGACTACGGGCAGCTTCTCGTTGCCGACAAGACTCGTCTCCGGGGAGACAACGACGTGCTTATCCGCAATGACATTCGACAGACAGGCGTTCTCGCCCACGTCGCAGCCGCGGAAAATGATGCAGTTTTTGAGCTGTGCGCCCTTGCGGATATGCGCGCCCGCAAAAACGATGCAGTTTTCAAGCTCGCCCTCTATGACGCAGCCGTCCGCGACAAGGCTGTTTTTAACGCAGGAGAGATCGCTGTAAAACGCGCTCACGCGGGCGGTGGGCTTTGCCAGTACGGGGCGGGAGGCGTTGAACACATCGTGGCGGATGCCGCTGTCAAGCATATCCATGCTTGTTTTGAAGTATTCGTCAACGGTCTTTATGATGGTCGCATAGCCCTCATGCACATAGCAGCTCACTTTTCCGCCCTCGGCGAAGAGGTGTGCCAGCGCGTCGCGGTGGAAGTTGTGAAGGTTGCGGGAGGCGCAGTAGTCCATCATGTCAAGGAGCGTCGCCTTCTTTATAATATACACCTCAAGGGAGGCAAGGCCCCTGCCCTCGCCGGTGCGGTTATAGTCGATATCCTCAACAAATCCGTCCTCACCGACGATGAAGCGGTGGTGGATGTCGGCGGGGTTGTAGTTCGGGCTGACGACCGCGGTGATCTCGGCGCCGGATTTCTCAAACACCTCTATCGCCTTGTTCAGGTCGACGTTTGCGCAGAGGTTGCCGCGCATGATCACAACGGAATCCTCTTTGATGTCCCTGACGTAAGAGGCGACGGCGTTGAGCGCCTCCATGGTGCCGCTGTAATTGCCCCTGTGGTATTCGGGCAGGCCGAAGGGCGGGAGCATACGCAGTCCGCCGCTGCGGCGGCTCATATCCCAGATTTTGCCGCTGCCGATATGGTCGAGCAGG
>CAMEHJ010000045.1 GCA_945917385.1 uncultured bacterium | reverse complement strand
GGCACTCCTTATCCGGCATACTGTAATCGTAGGCGGGGATGAGAAGCTGTGTGTCGCGCTCAAGACGGATGATGCTGAACTGCCCGATGGTCACATACCAGCGGCGCTTCGTGTCGCACAGCACAAGCCCTTCGGGGAAGGCGCAGTTTATAAATTCGGGGATGGTGCGGTTTTCAAGCTCGGTGGGCGTCATGCAGTCCGAATCCGTGAGCTTGCAGTGCAGAATGACGGGGTCAACGGAGCTTACCACCGCGATGGGCAGATCGTCGTTATCCCCGATGGGGCAAGCGCAGTCGGAGGAGAAGGTCCTGACACTGCCGAGACTGCCGAAAAGCATTACCCGTTTATCGAACACCGCAAGTCCCGTTACAAGATGCCCCTGCGGGAAGGTCTCGGCGGTTATGCGGTAAAAATACGTCGCGTCCACGGTGTAGTAGCCGCGGTTGAAGGCCACCGGCGCAACTTTAACGTTCACATAGAGAAGCTCTGCGTTCTTAGCTCTCAGACTGAGCGCGTTCTCTATGTAGGACTGAGAGCAGGCAGTGGGGTATACCCGCAGATCGTCTACACAGTCCTTGTCTCGGCAGCTATCAAATATCTTCCTTGTATTGACGGAAACGGCTTGACGAATACAGGCTGAGTCATCGGTGCGACCCGGCGCAACTCTGTCGGCCATAGACATACCTCCTGTTGAATGGATTGAAGATACTTCATTACAGTGTATGCACCGGTGTGTCATGTGTGTTAATTTTCACTTGAAAAAATGCTCCGGTGAAGTATAATGTATGTATTATATGTTTAAGGAGCCGAGATGGAACGCTTTGGATTTATTCACGAAAAGCTTGATATAAAGATTCTTATTCTGTTCATACTCAGCAGACTGCCGGGGGAGGTGCCTCCGGAGGTGCTGGGGGAGCTTTGCCAGTGCGACGACGGCATCGGCTACTTTGACTATTCCGACTGCCTTGCCGAGCTTGTTGAGACGGAGCATATCACCGAAACCGAGACCGGCTACACCATCACGGAAAAGGGCAAGCGCAATTCCGCCGCCGTGGAGACAAGCCTGCCGTACTCCGTTCGCAGCAAGGCACTCAAGCTCATTGCGCCCGTCGAGGAGGCGATGCGCCGCGCCGCGATGATCACCGCAAAGCACGAATTCAGGGACGGCGCGTGCATTGTAAAGCTTGCGATGAGCGACGGAGTGGGGGAGATCATCAATCTCAGCTTCCTGTGCGCCGGCGAGGAGCAGGCAAAAAAGATAGAAAAAAACTTCCGCCGCAGCGCGGAGAAATACTACCACAAGGTGGTAGAGCTGATGTCGGACGACAGTATAAAATGATTGAAGGGAAACACAACAGATGAACACGATTATTCCGGAGGGCTATAAAAGCTGTCTTTCCATTTATGATACGCAGAAGGCCATCAGCCTGCTAAAACGGCTCTTTGAGGACAGACTGGGCGCAAAGCTCGATCTTTACCGCGTGTCTGCGCCTCTGTTCGTGGACGAGAAATCCGGCCTGAACGACAACCTCAACGGCTACGAGCGCCCGGTTTCCTTCGACATACTGCGCTCGAATGCGCGCGCGGAGGTTGTCCACTCCCTTGCAAAATGGAAGCGCCTCGCGCTCAAGCGCTACGGCTTCTACCCCGGAAAGGGACTGTACACCGACATGAACGCCATCCGCCGCGACGAGGATGTGCTGGACAATCTCCACTCCGTGTATGTTGACCAGTGGGACTGGGAAAAGGTCATTCTGCCGGAAAACAGAAACCTCGACTATCTCAAGTCCACCGTTATGGATATCGTCGCCGCCATCTGCGACACACAGGACACCATGCAGGCGATCTACCCCCAGCTTACCCGCGCGGGAAAGCTTGAGCGCCGCGTATCCTTCGTCACCGCGCAGCAGCTTGAGGATGCCTACCCGGAGCTAAGCCCCAAGGAGCGCGAGAACGTTTATACAAAAGAGCATAAGACGGTGTTCATTATCGGCATCGGCGGCGCGCTCAGTTCCGGAAAGCCGCACGACGGCAGAGCGCCCGACTACGACGACTGGACGCTCAACGGCGACATCCTTTTCTGGGACGACGTGCTTGACTGCGCTGTCGAGGTTTCATCCATGGGCATCAGGGTTGACCCCGATGCGCTTGACAGACAGCTCACACTCGCGCACTGCGACGAGAGAAGGAAACTGCCCTACCACAAGGCGCTGCTCGCTGGCGAGCTGCCTCTGACCATCGGCGGAGGCATCGGCCAGTCCAGACTCTCTATGCTCCTGCTCGGAAAGGCGCACATCGGAGAGGTGCAGGCGTCCATCTGGGATGAGGACACAATGCAAAAATGCGCCGATGCGGGCATCATGCTGCTGTGAATGAATTAAAAACGAAGCTAAAACCGACCTGTTTTTCAGGTCGGTTTTAGCTTTGTGTGCTACAATATGACGAAAAACCTACTGCGCCTCCTTCTTCAGCCCGTGCATGAAGCCGTTTGCGGCCGCCGTGTGGATGTCCCCGGCGATGACTTCGTTGCCGCGGGTGTAGATGCAGATGATGACCTTTTCGGTGCAGTCGGGGTAGTTTTTCAGTACATAGGAATACTGTCTGCATTTCTCTCCGGGATGCTTTGACAGGTCATAGCCCTGCGCTATCTGCATCTTGTTGTACTGCAGCATTATTCCCTCAAGCACATCCGGCACGACGACCGAGCGGTATTCCTCACTTTCCCGGTCGATCTCCCAGCCGAGCGAATTCAGAAAGGCCTCTCTCCCGTCCAGCGTCGTCACATCAAATTCCTTTTCCTGCGGCATGAAAAGTCTCAGCAGTATCGCAATAAGCAGGAGTATGCCTATTGTGAGCACGATGGAGAGCGCTTTCTTTTTCGTAAATGCGGAGTCTGTTTTTTGCATCCCATTATCACCTCAAGACAGACTATTCAAATCAGGGAGGATGTATGATATAATGTGAGACAAAATGTTTGGGAGGCGAGAGGATGAGCGCAAAAAGACTCGATAAGATTCTTGCCGATATGGGCATTGCGTCACGAAGCGAGCTTAAACAGATTATAAAAAGCGGCAGAGTCACCGTAAACGGTACCGTGGTCACTTCACCGGAGACAAAGGTGGATACGGATGGCTGCGAAATAGCGCTTGACGGTGAGGCGCTCGGTTACAGACAGTTTCGGTATTACATTATGGATAAGCCCGCCGGCGTAGTAACTGCGACGGACGACAGGAAACAGAAAACCGTGCTCGACCTCGTCTCACCGGAGATGCGGAGGATGGGGCTGTTTCCCGTAGGCAGGCTCGATAAGGACACGAGCGGGCTTCTGCTTTTGACAAACGACGGAGACTTTGCCCACCGCGTGATCTCACCTAAGGCTGAGGTCGAGAAGGTGTATTACGCCAAAGTCGACGGAATACCCGACGAGAGCGATGTGGACGCCTTCGCGGAGGGTATCACGCTCAGAGACGGGCTTGAATGTCTGCCGGCGCGGCTTACGCTCCTCGGCGGGAGGGAGTGTCTCGTCACCGTGATGGAGGGGAAGTACCACCAGGTGAAGCGTATGCTTGCGTCAAGGGGAAAACCGGTGCTGGAGCTGAGGCGGCTTTCGATCGGCGGTCTCTCTCTGAATGGCAGTCTCAAAGAAGGGGAGTACCGCGAGCTTGACGAGGCGGATTTGTGCAGAGTGTTCAGCAATAAAAATGGGCATTTAGGCAAAAAACAGTCCGAATAAACTGAAAATTTTGAGCGTTAACAACACAAACTCTGAAAAGTTAACAAAAAAACTATATAATTTCTATTGAAAATAACGTATGAAAGAGTTATTATATAAAATATACACTGAACAGCTATGGCGTTTTTGCCACAAATTGATGAATACATACTCTATTTCGGGAATCAGGGCGGATTATAATGGATTATTTGCCCGTTTTTCGTGCTGTTCAGGTAGATAAACGGCGTTCCGCTTGCCAGAAGAGCGGATACCGCGGCGCAGATTAAGGACGGTTCTGCCGCTGAGCTGTCCTTGGTTTGTATCTGCGCGGCGAGCAGCGGGGAAACGGAGTTAGAAAATGTCCAGCAGAATTTTCCAGAACGTTGTTATCCAGATGAAAGATTCCATCGACCGCATCATCGGAGTTGTTGATGAGCAGGGCTTTGTCGTTGCCAGCAGCGAGCTTGCCATGATCGGCTCCAGACTTGACGATTTCCATCTCTATGAGTTCGACGGCAGCGATCAGCCTGTCCCCACTAACGTAAGAACCTACTGCGCCCTCTCCTCTCCGGGCGCGAAATTCGACTACGCCGCGTTCGTTGACGGCTGCGCTCTCACAAGCCAGACCGTCTGCGCTGTGGCCGCCGTCGCTTTCAACGAGGCAAAAAATAACTACGAGGAGAAACATAATAAGGCCGCGTTCGTCCAAAACATTATCTCCGACAATATCCTGCCCGGCGACGTGTATGTGCGCGCGAAGGAACTGCACTTCGTCACGGATGAGCCGCGCGTGGTCCTGCTTGTCCGTCAGACGGAAAATGCAGACGTCGGCGCGGTGGAGGTCATTCAGCGCCTGTTCCCCGAAAAGCAGAGAGACTTTGTCCTCAACATCAACGAGACGGACGTTGTCGTCGTCAAGGCGCTTCCCAACGCAAACTGCCCTGACGAGATACTCAAGTGCGCAAAGAATATCGAGCGCACCCTGATCGAGGAGATGGGCGTAAAGTGCGTCATCGGCGTCAGCACCAACGCCATGCACCTCAGAGAGCTTGCCGACAGATACAAGGAGGCTCAGGTCGCCATCGAGGTCGGCAGGGTTTTTGAGGACGAAAAGACCATCATCAACTATGAAAGCCTCGGTCTCGGCCGCATCATCTATCAGCTCCCCACCACGCTCTGCGAGATGTTCTTAAACGAGGTGTTCAAGAAGAACCCCATCGAGACGCTTGACGAGGATACGCTTGACACCATCAACCGCTTCTTTGACAACAACCTGAACGTGTCCGAGACTTCACGCAAGCTGTATGTACACAGAAACACCCTCGTGTACAGACTTGAGAAGATCAAAAAGCTCACCGGACTCGACCTGCGCGAGTTCGACCACGCGATCGTTTTCAAAGTCGCGATGATGATAAAGAAGTATCTTGACTCTCTCAACGGCAAATATTAACGCACCGCGAAAACAACCCCGGAGGTTAACCAACATATGATTTTAATGGAAAACGTCAGAAAGGTTTATGAAAGCAGCAACTCCGTCGCGCTCGACGGCATAGACCTTACGATAAAAGACGGCGAATTTGTGTTCCTCGTCGGACCGTCCGGCTCCGGCAAGACCACGATTATGAAGCTCATCACCGGCGAGATAAGGCCCACGTCCGGTACTATCGTCGTAAACGATTTCGACATGAGCACGATAAAGCGCCGTAAGCTCCCCAAGGCACGCCGCACGCTGGGCGTGGTGTTTCAGGACTACCGCCTTATTGAGAACATGACCGTTTACGACAACGTCGCCTTCGCAATGCGCGTTGTCGGCGCACGCAGCAAGGACATCAAAACCCGCGTGCCTTACATACTCGACCTTGTCGGGCTTGAGGGACGTGAAAAGCGTATGCCGAACGAGCTGTCCGGCGGCGAGCAGCAGCGTGTCGCCATCGCAAGGGCGCTCGTAAACGAGCCGCGCATGATCGTCGCGGACGAGCCTACCGGCAACCTTGACCCCGTCCGCAGTCTTGAGCTTATGCTTCTGTTCGAAAAGATAAACGAAATGGGCACAACGGTCATGGTTGTCACACACGAGAAAGAGCTGGTCAACGCATTTTCCAAGCGCGTCATCACGATTGACGGCGGACATCTGATCAGTGACGGAATGGATGGGTATTACAGTTATGAGACTTAACAGGTTCGGATATCTTATACGCGAGGGCTTCCGCGGCATCACCACTCACGGCTTCATGTCCTTCGCGTCTGTGACTATCATAATGGCATGCCTCATTATCATGGGCAGCGTGTCTCTGCTGTCGGTGAATATAAGCGCACTGATCGCAGACCTTGAAAACCAGAACGAGATGGTCGCGTTCGTCGATGATATCATTTCCGACGAGACCGAGGCCGCCTCGCTTGAGAGCGATCTGCTCGCGGTGCCGAACGTTTCCTCCGTCGAGTTCGTCTCAAGAAGCAGCGCGATGGAGAATTTCATGAGCAAGTATGACGAGAGCCTTATGGAGGGCGTCGATGAGGAGGTTTTCCGCCATCGCTTCGTCATTCACCTCAACGATATTGCGGCAATGTCCCAGACAAAGAAGGATCTTGAAAATGTGCCCGGAATCGCAAAGGTCAACGCTCACCTCGAATATGCGCAGACCTTCGTCACGCTGAGAAATATTGTCACGATCATCTCCATGGTACTTATAATCATGCTTGTGTTTGTCTCCATGTTTATTATGAGCAACACCATTAAGCTCGCCTCTTACAGCAGACGCGAGGAGATAGGCATCATGAAAATGGTCGGTGCGACAAACGCGTTCATTCGTTTCCCGTTCATTATCGAGGGACTTATCCTCGGTACGCTCGGCGGCGCGCTCGCGTTCCTTGCGGAGTGGGGTCTGTACAATGTGGTGACAAGCAAGCTCATGGCAACCCTTACCGGCAGCTTCATCTCGCTCGTTCCCTTCGCAAACATCGCCATGCCCATGTTCATCACCTTTATGGCGCTGAGTGTTTTTGTCGGCGTGTTCGGCGGCGTGAACGCAATTAAAAATTACCTGAAAGTTTGATTTGGCAAGCATAGCCCAACGGAAGCTTAGTGTTTGGCTGCCGTCGGACTACCCCCAAAAACAAGGAGAACCCTATGAAACAAAAGAAAATCGCATCTGCGATCGCAATCGTGCTTGCGTTTTTGATGGTCGCTTCCCTGCTCTTGAGCGTTATCCCGGTTTCCGCTTTCGCTGACGAGCTTGACGACCTCAAGGCGGAGAGAAGCGCGCTTGCGACGAAGGTGGAGGAATGTGCACAGAGACTTCAGCAGCTCCAGAGTCAGCAGTCCAATGTGCTTGAGCAGAAGGCCGCGCTTGAAGAGCAGAACAGGCTCGCGGAAGAAGAGCTGAAGCTTATCGAGAAAGAAATCGAAAGCTATGACAAGCTCATCGAGGAAAAGGCGAAGGAAGTCGAGAGTGCAAAGAACAAGGAAGCAAACCAGCTTGCACGCTACCGCGCGCGAATCCGCGCCATGGAGGAGAGCGGCGGATACAATGTGATCGCCCTGATCTCCCAATCCGAAAGCTTCAGCCAGCTCATCACCGCCATTGACGATATGGGCGAGATAATGGACAGCGACAAGAGCCTTCAGGACGAGTACATAGCCGCCCGTGAGGAGACCGAGGAGATAAAGCTCCAGTACGAGGAAGAAAAGGCCGAGTACGAAGCCGACAAGGACGACCTTGCAAAAGAGCAGGAGCGCGTCAAACAGAATATAGAAAACACAAATCAGACCCTTGCAGACCTTGAAGAGGAAATAGAGGTTGCAAAGAAGGAATATGAGGAAGCGGAGGCAGCTGAGGCCGCAGCCGCGGCAACCATCGCGGACATGATCGCCGCTCTCGTTGCGCAGAAGGCCCGCGAGGAGGAAGAGGCAAGACTGAAAGCCGAGCAGATGCAGCAGGCAAACAATAATGCCGCCGCCAACGGCGAGACGCCG
>CAMEHJ010000044.1 GCA_945917385.1 uncultured bacterium | reverse complement strand
AGGTCTGCCGCCGCATCCGCGCCACCGGCTCGAAGATAGGCATAATCATGCTCACGGCGAAGAGTCAGGAGATCGACAAGGTCACCGGACTTATGACCGGTGCGGACGACTATGTGACGAAGCCTTTCTCCCCGGCAGAGCTTACCGCGAGGGTAGACGCGCTCATCCGCCGTCTCGGCATCGACGACGACGAAAAAACCTCCTCCGAGCTTGTAAGCGGCCCCTTCCTCCTCAACACCCGAAACCGCACCCTTGAGAAGGACGGACAGCGGCTCAAGCTCACGCAGATAGAGTATCTGCTGATGAAGCTCTTTATGGAAAACCCCGGCAAGGCCATGTCCCGCGAGGACATTCTCTCCGCCGTCTGGGGCAGCGACTATAACGGCGAGCTTAAAACCGTGGACGTCAACATCCGCCGTCTGCGCATCAAGATTGAAGCCGACCCGACCGAGCCTGAGTTTCTCACTACGGTATGGGGCTACGGCTACAAGTGGGGTTACTGAGCCGAGTTTGACACCCTAATTTTCGCAGAATCAGGAAGTACGTCATTCAATGTATAACAGTCTGAAAAATCAGCTTCTGGCGTCGGGGCTTGCCGCGCTCGCCCTGCTCGTGCTCGGCGTGAACTTCGCGTCCCACGGCTATATGCGCTCGGCGATCACGATAATCATAATAATGATGGCATATATCGTCGCGCTGAACCTGTGGTTCTGGCACTTTGTCACAAACCCGATAGACGCTCTTACGGAATTTGCCCGCCGCATTGCCGCCGGCAGCTACGGCAGCAAAACGGAGAAGCGCTATGACAACGAGATAGGCACTCTGACCGACGAGATAAACAGTATGTCCGAGAAGGTCGCCATTGCCGAAAAGTCGAGAACGGATTTCATCTCTCAGGTCTCACACGAACTTCGTACCCCGCTCACGGCGATCATGGGCTGGGCGGAGACAATCGCCTATGACAGCGCCGTTCAGGGCGATTCTCTGCGCGGCATACAGATAATTTCAAAAGAGGCGGAGCGGCTTACCGGCATGGTGTCGGAGCTGCTTGAGTTCACAAGGATACAGGATGGGCGATTCAACCTCAGAATCGAGCTTATCGACATCGCCGCCGAGCTTGAGGACGCGCTGTTCACCTATGGCGAGCTTATGCGTCAGTCCGGCATGGAGATAAACTACACCCCGCCTGAAGCGGAGATACCTCTCATCCCCGGCGACCCGGAGCGCTTGAAGCAGGTGTTTCTCAACCTGCTTGACAACGCCGTGAACCACGGCGGAGACGGCAAGCGCATTGACGTTTCGCTTACTGACGAGGGCGGCATGGTCTGCGTCCGCGTGCGCGACTACGGTCACGGCATCCCGGAGGCGGAGCTTTCGCACGTCAAGGAAAAATTCTACAAGGGCAGCTCGAAAAACCGCGGAACCGGCATCGGCCTTGCCGTGTGCGACGAGATCGTCACGCGCCACGGCGGTTCTTTGATTATTGAGAACGCCGAGGAGTGCGGCTGTGTCGTGTCCGTATATCTGCCCATGAGCACAAACTGAGTTTCATTTACCTCAAAGGAGCATTCATGTCAGAAAATAATTCTTCCTGCTCTTTCCGCACCTCCATTGGCGGGCAGGCACTTATTGAGGGCATCCTCATGCGCGGCCCGAAGAAGGAGGCCATCGTCTGCCGGACAAAGGACGGCCTTGTCGAAAAGGTGGAGGAGCTTAAATCCGCAAAGGATAAGTACCCGATTCTCGGCTGGCCGCTGATTCGCGGCTGCGTTATCTTTTTAAGCTCGATGATACACGGGATGCAGGCGCTTACATACTCGGCCGACCTCGTCCCCATCGAGGATGAGGGCGAAAAGGATAAGCTTGACCTCTGGATAGAGAAGCATTTTCCGGAGGAGCAGGCGAAAAAGCTTATCATCGGCGTCGCGGTGGTTCTGGGTATCGCACTGTCGCTTTTCCTGTTCATCTTCCTGCCCGCGTCGATAGTCGGTCTTATTAGGCCGCTCACAGGCAATTATATCGTCCGCAACCTCTCCGAGGGTGTTGTGAGGGTGTGTATTCTGCTTTTGTATATGCGCCTGTGCTCGTGTATGAGCGATATGAAGCGTGTTTTCTCATACCACGGGGCGGAGCATAAGACCATCTTCTGCTACGAGCACGGGAAAGAGCTCACCGTTGAAAACGTCAGGCAGGAGTCGCGCTTTCATCCCCGCTGCGGGACAAGCTTTCTGCTGGTCGTCGTCGCGGTCAGTATTCTTGTAAACTCCGTTGTCCGCGTTGACAACACCTTCGCGCGCATGGGCTGCCATCTGCTGCTTCTGCCGCTCGTCGTGGGTATCAGCTATGAGATAAACCGCTGGTGCGGCAAGCACGACAATATTCTTTCGGCCATTCTCTCCGCCCCCGGCAAGTGGCTTCAGCATATCACGACCTTCGAGCCGGACGACGATATGATAGAATGTGCCATCCGCGCTATGGAGCTTGTCATTCCCGAAGAAAAGGGAAGCGACCTCTGGGGCGAATAAGATATTCTTTTTGAGGACATTTAATGAAAACATACAACGACCTGTACCTGTCTACCAGAAATCTCCTGCGCCAGAGCGGGATAGAGGCATACGCGCTTGAAGCGAGAGAGCTTGTCGCCGGCGCCGCCGGGAAAACCACGGCGCAGCTTCTGAGGGACATCAATCTGTACACCACCTCTCAGGTGGAAAACACCGTGCTTGACTATACGGCGCGCCGCCTGCGCGGTGAGCCGGTGGCATACATAACCGGTTCTTGGGAGTTTTACGGGCTTACCATGAAAGTCACCCCGGACGTGCTGATACCGCGCATGGACACGGAGGTCATCGTGGACGCCGTCAAGGAAATTCTCACCGGCTACAAGATGGACGCGCGCGTGCTCGACCTCTGCTGCGGCAGCGGCTGCATCACCTGCGCCATCGGGCACGAGCTTCCGGCGACAAAGCTTGTCGCCATCGACCTGAGCGCGACGGCGCTTGAGGTCGCACGCCAGAACTTTGCACGCTGCCGCCTTGCAAGCCGCGTAATCTCCCTGCAGGCGGACGCTACCGTCTCTCCCCCGCTCGGTCTTGGGAGCTTTGACGTAATAGTCTCCAATCCTCCCTATATTCCCTCTGCCGAGATTCAGACGCTTGACCGCTCCGTGAGAGATTACGAGCCGGTGTGGGCGCTTGACGGCGGCGAGGACGGGCTTAAATTCTACAAGGCAATCATTAAATATTGGAAATCCCTGCTGCGTCCCGACGGCTGTCTCGTGTTCGAGGTCGGCGAGGGGCAGGCAAGCGACGTGTGTGAGATGCTTTTGAGCGCGGGCTTTGCCTCCGTCAGGACGATGAAGGACACGCTCGGGGTTGACCGCGTTGTGATCGGCAAGATGAGCAAATAAGGCTTTGGACAGACTGTTTGAAAGGAATGTACTGTAATGGCTGAGAAAAAGAAAGTTCCCGCTGTTGTCGCCCCCTCCGGAAGCGACAAGAAAAAAGCGCTTGAAACCGCCATCGCCAAAATCGAAAAGGACTACGGCAAGGGCACCATCATGCGCCTTGGCGACGATATTTCCGTCAATGTTGAGGCACTAAGCACCGGCTCTCTCTCGCTCGACCTCGCCCTCGGCATAGGCGGCGTTCCGAGAGGCCGCATCATCGAGATCTACGGACCCGAGGCCTCCGGTAAAACGACCCTCGCGCTGCACGTTGTGGCGTCCGCGCAGAAGTGCGGAGGAGATGCCGCGTATATCGACGTTGAACACGCGCTTGAGCCGGCCTACGCCCGCGCTCTCGGCGTGGATATCGACTCTCTGCTTATCTCCCAGCCCGACACCGGCGAGCAGGCGCTCGACATTGCGGAATCCCTTGTCCGCTCCGGCGCCATTGATGTGCTCGTTATCGACTCCGTTGCCGCGCTCATCCCCAGGGTCGAGCTTGAGGGTGAGGTCGGTGACACCGTTGTCGGCGCACTGGCAAGACTGATGTCCCAGGCCATGCGCAGACTCGCCGGCGCGATCTCCAAGAATAACTGCACCGTTATCTTTATAAATCAGCTCCGCCAGAAGATCGGCGTGATGTACGGCAACCCCGAAACCACCCCTGGCGGTCTCGCGCTCAAATACTATGCCTCCGTGCGCATCGACGTTCGCCGCATAGAGACGCTCAAGGTCGGCGGTGAGATGGTCGGCAACCGCACCCGTGCAAAGGTCGTAAAGAACAAGGTCGCGCCCCCCTTCCGTGAGGCGGAGTTCGACATCATGTACGGCGAGGGCATCTCCAAGGTCGGCGAGATAGTTGACCTCGGCGTAAAGCTTGAGATAATAGCCAAGGCCGGCGCGTGGTTCACCTGCAACGGTCAGCGTTTCCAGGGTCGGGACGCCATCAAGGAATACCTGCTCAAAAACCCCGAAGCCTGCGAAGCGGTCGAAAATGAGATACGCGCAAATTCCCACAAGCTGTTAAGCCCGCAGGCGCGCAAGGCAGCCGAGGTCTCCGGCCGCGTCGCGCCGGAGGCTGTGGACGTCAGCGCCTCCGACTTTGACGAGGACTGAGACTGAATGACCGTCACAGCCATTCGTCAGACCTCACCCGGCAGGCTGACAGTCTGCTTTGAGGATGGCTCGGAAATTAAAAGCACGCTCGGCGCGGTGACGGAGCTGCGACTTTATTCCGGACGCGAGCTTGACGATAAGCAGACAGAGGAGTTCAAGTCTCTCTCCTTGCGCTCTCTCGCAAGAGAGCGTGCACTTGAGATAGTTTCCCGCCGCCGTATGTCCGAAAAAGAGCTTCGCGACAAGCTTCTCCAAAAGGGCTTTGACGAGGACACGGCAGACTACTGCGTGCGGTGGCTTTCCAAAAACGCATTTTTGAACGATGAAGAATACTCCCTTGCCGTGGCGCGCCACTATGCCGGCAAGGGTTACGGCGAGGGGCGCATCAGGGCGGAGCTTTCACGCCGCGGCATAGACCGCGAGCTGTGGGACGAGGCTCTGTGCTCGGCGCCCGACAGCAGTGATAAGCTGCGAAAATTCATATCCGCCCGCCTGAAAGACCCCTCCGACAGGGACGCCGTGAGAAAAGTCTCGCAGGCGCTGTACAGGCGCGGCTACTCGTGGGACGACATCCGCATCGCTCTGGGTGAGTTTGAGGCGGACACTGAGGTATATTGACACTATGGAAAAAACATTTGCATTGATTTCTCTCGGCTGCGCGAAAAATCTCGTCAACAGCGAGCAGATGCTGTATCTGATGAGCGAGGCCGGCTACACCCTTGTTGCCGAGCCTGACGGCGCAGACCTTGTGATAATAAACACCTGCGGCTTTATCGACGCTGCGAAGAGCGAGGCTATCGACAACATTCTCGAAATGGCGTCGCTCAAGCAGCAGGGTCGTCTCGGCGGCATCATCGTCACGGGCTGTCTGTCAGAGCGCTACAAGGACACCATTCTTGACGAGCTTCCGGAGATCGACGCGGTACTGGGCGTCGGCAGCTTCGGCGACATTGCCGCGGCGGCGGATGCCGTGACTGCGGGGCGATGTACCAGATTTTTCGGTGACTGCAACGCTCCCATCGACGAAACTCCCCGCGTGGTCACCACCGGTCCGGGCTGGGCTTACCTCAAGATCGCGGAGGGCTGCAACAACTTCTGCGCCTTCTGCGCCATCCCCTATATCCGCGGGCGCTACCGCTCAAGGGCGATGGAGGACATCGTTGAGGAGGCGCGCGACCTCGCCGCGCACGGCGTGAAGGAGCTTATCGTCATCGCGCAGGACATTACGCGCTACGGCACCGATAACTACGGTGAGCGCCGTCTTGCAAAGCTCTGCCGGGCGCTTTCCGAAATAGACGGTATCGAGTGGATAAGACTTCACTACCTCTATGTTGACCAGTTCGACGACGAGCTTATCAACGAGATCGCCGACAATCCGAAAATAGTAAAATATCTGGATATCCCCATCCAGCATATCAATAATGACATTCTCAGGAAAATGAACCGCCGCGGCACCGGCGACGATATCCGCGTACTGTTCAGAAAGCTTCGCGAGCGTATCCCCGGTCTCGTCCTCAGGACAAGCCTGATTGCGGGTCTCCCCGGCGAGGGCGAGCGCGAGTTTGAGGAGCTTTGCGAGTTTCTGCGCGAAGCCCGGCTTGAGCGCGTAGGCGTGTTCCCGTTCTCCCCTGAGGAGGGCACCCCTGCTGCGAAGATGGACTACCCCGACGCCGAAATTGCGCAGCGCCGCGCCGACCTTATCATGGAGCTGCAAGCGCCCATCATGGAAAGCTTCTGCAAATCCTTCGTCGGCAAAACGATAAAGGTTCTCTGCGAGGGCTATGACGAGGAAGCGGAAAGCTTCTTCGGCCGATGTTACGCCGACTCTCCCGATATCGACGGGCAGGTCATTTTCACGGGTGACACACGCGAGGGCGAGATGGTTTCGGTTACCATAACTGAAACCGATGACGGACTGCTCTATGGCGAGCAGGTCACGGAGGAATGAAATGAACACTCTGCCTAATAAAATAACCCTCTGCCGTATCGTTCTGATTCCGGTTTTCATGCTTCTGGCATATCAGGGCTTTATGTTGGCCGCCTTTTTGGTTTACATAATTGCCTGTCTCTCGGACATGGCGGACGGCTACATTGCGAGGAAATACAATCAGATATCCAATTTCGGCAAGTTCATGGACCCGCTTGCGGATAAGATGCTTGTGCTGTCGGCAATGTGCTTTTTCATCGAGTCCGGGCAGATGCCGGGCTGGGCTGTCGCCATCGTACTGTTCAGGGAATTTGCGGTGTCGGGCTTACGTCTCATCGCGGTCGAGCAGAACCGTGTCATTGCGGCGGCATGGTCGGGCAAGATAAAGACCGCCGCGACGATGATCGCTCTCGGCGCGATGATGCTGCTGCCGTCCGTCACATTCATCAACATCATTGCCGTTGCCGCCATCGTTATCACCACTGTCTACTCCGGCATTGAGTATTTTGTCGTAAACAAGGATGTTTTTACCGAAGCCAAATGAGCTTCATTTCCGGGAAGCGGCGCGGTAAGCCGCGCCGTACGAAAAGCTGCCGGGCAAAGCCCCGGCAATATGGAGGATTTAATATGAAACTTTATAATTCCGCTACACGCACCAAGGAGGAGTTTGTCCCCAACCATCCCGACATCGTAAAGATGTACACCTGCGGCCCCACCGTCTATCACTTCGCCCACATCGGCAATCTGCGCTCCTACATCATGGAGGACGTTCTTGAAAAGTATCTGCGCTACGTCGGCTACAACGTGAAGCGCGTTATGAACATCACCGACGTCGGCCACCTCACCTCCGACGCGGACGAGGGCGAGGATAAGATGCTCAAGGGCGCAAAGCGCGAGCACAAGACCGTCATGGAGATCGCAAAATTCTATACCGATGCCTTCTTCTCCGACTGCGCAAAGCTCAATATCAAGACCCCCGATGTCGTTGAGCCTGCCACCAACTGCATTGACGAATACATCAAGATAATCTCTGGTCTTATGGACAACGGCTATGCCTATTTTGCGGGCGGCAATGTCTACTTCGACACCTCCAAGCTTGAGCGCTACTATGTATTCAACGACTTCAACGAGGAGGACCTCGCCGTCGGTGTGCGCGAGGGCGTTGAGGAGGACACCAACAAGCGCAACAAGAACGACTTCGTTCTGTGGTTCACCAAGTCCA
>CAMEHJ010000043.1 GCA_945917385.1 uncultured bacterium | reverse complement strand
TTCGCGTGGACGGTCAAATAATACGACAGGAAGTGATACGGTGGCGTTCCCCGACAATTTCATAAACGAGCTTGTTGAGCGAAACGACATTGTTGACGTTGTCGGAAGCTATGTGCGCCTGTCCAAACGAAGCGGCGCAAACCTCTTCGGACTGTGCCCGTTTCACAGTGAGAAAACGCCGTCGTTCTCCGTCTCGCCCGACAAGCAGATCTACCACTGCTTCGGCTGCGGCAAGGGCGGGGGAGTGATCAGCTTCATCATGGACGTGGAGAATTTGAGCTTCCCGGAGGCGGTGGAGTTTCTCGCAAAGCGCGCAGGGATGCCGATGCCGGAGGAGACGAACGACGCCGAGAGCAGGCGCAGGGCGCGTATGCTTGCGCTCAACAAGGACGCGGCACGGTTTTTCTACTCGCAGCTATCGACGAGCGCAGGCGCAGGCGCGGTCGAATATATGCAAAAAAGGCAGATATCGCCCCAGACGGCGACGCGCTTCGGGCTTGGCGCCGCACCCGACGCATGGGACAGCCTGCTTCGCGCGATGCGGGAAAAGGGCTACTCCGAGGAGGAGCTTTTCTCCGCGGGGCTTGTGCGGCGCGGCAAATCCGGCGGCTTTTACGACACCTTCCGCAACCGCCTCATGTTCCCGGTCATCGACGTGCGCGGCAATGTCATCGGCTTTTCCGGGCGAATACTCGGCGACGGCGAGCCCAAGTACATGAACAGCCCCGAAACGCTTGTATTCAACAAAAGCCGTAACCTTTTTGCCTTAAATCTGGCTAAAAAATCGAAAAGCGGATATATAATTCTATCAGAGGGAAATATAGACGTAGTAAGTCTGCATCAGGCGGGTTTTGACAGCGCGGTCGCCTCGCTCGGCACCTCGCTCACGGCGGAGCAGGCGCGGCTCATTTCACGCTACACCAATCAGGTCATTATCGCCTACGACAACGACGGCGCAGGCATCAAGGCCGCCCAGCGCGGCATCGGGATCCTCGAACAGCTTGACGTCAAGGTGAAGGTGCTTCGGCTCAGCGGGGCGAAGGACCCGGACGAGTTTATAAAGCTAAAAGGTCCGGAGGCCTTCCGACGGCTGCTTGAAGGCTCGGAGGACCAGGTGGAGTACCGCCTGCGAAGCGTGCAGGACAAGTACGACCTGTCCGCCGACGATCAAAAGGTCGCCTTCTTAAAGGAGGCGTCCGACTTGGTTGCGCGGCTGCCCGGCATCGCGGAGAGGCAGGTGTACGCGATGCGCGTTGCCGCAATCGCCTCGGTCCCGGCGGACGCGGTGACAAAGGAGGTCGAACAGCGCAGGCGGCGGCTCGTCTCCCGCGCAAGGCACGACAGTATAAAGCAGGAAACTCAGCCGGAGCGGCAGGTGCAGAACCCGATGAAAAACACCCGCTACGAAGACCCCGCCTCCGCCGTCGCGGAAGAGGGGCTTATAAGGCTTCTGTACCTCGAACCGGGGCTTATAAATTCTCCCGACCTGCCGGAGAGCGAGACCTTTTCATCTGCCGCGCTCGGCAGGATTTACGAGCTTATCTGCCGAAGGCTGCGGCAGGGGGACAGCGTGAGCGCATCGACACTCGGCGCGGCGCTCTCGAGCGAGGATATGAGTCTTCTCGTCTCGCTCCTGCAGAAGCCGGAGAATCTCAGCCGCAGCCGCGACAGTCTCAGCGACTACATAGCGCGAATAAACGAACAGCACAGGCGCAAGTCACAGCAGGCGGGCAGCACCGACCTGCGCTCGCTTCAACAGAAATATAAAGAAACTAAAGGATATGAGGGCTAAATGATGGAAAACCGCGAATACACCGAAAAAGAACTCAACGAAATGGCTGACGAGCTTCTTGCCGAGGCGGAGGAGAAACCCGCACGCCCCGCGGCAAAGAGCCGCAAAAAGGGCGCCAAGAGCAAGGACGCCGCACCCGAAGCCACCACCAAGACCCCGGAGGAGCGGCTGGCAGAGCTGCTTGAAAAGGGAAAAAAGCAGGGCAAGCTCACCGCAAAGGAGCTTGAGTGCATTGAGGAAATGAACCTTGACAGC
This sequence comes from uncultured bacterium, assembly GCA_945917385.1. The sequence continues at coordinate 5,674 of CAMEHJ010000043.1, read as the reverse complement.
GAGGTCGTCGATAAGTTCTACGATTCTCTTGAGACAAACGGCGTTGACATCGACCTCGCCGCCGCCGACCTGCTGCCGCCCATCGACGATGTTCTGCCCGACGTTGACGATATCGCCGCAATCGAGGAGGTCACCGAGGAGGAGATCAACGACACCGACTCGCTCATGGACTCCTTCTCCACCGACGACCCCGTGCGTATGTATCTCAAGGAGATAGGCAAGGTGCCCCTGCTGACTCCGACGGAGGAGGTGGAGCTTGCCATCCGTATGTCCGAGGGCGACGAGGACGCAAAGCACCGCATGACCGAGGCTAACCTCCGTCTCGTCGTGTCCATCGCAAAGCGCTACGTCGGGCGCGGTATGCTGTTTCTCGACCTCATTCAGGAGGGCAACCTCGGTCTTATAAAGGCCGTTGAGAAGTTTGACTATACCAAGGGCTACAAGTTCTCCACCTATGCTACATGGTGGATCCGTCAGGCTATCACCCGCGCCATCGCCGACCAGGCGAGAACCATACGCATCCCCGTACACATGGTTGAGACCATCAACAAGACCATCCGCGTCTCCCGCCAGCTTCTCCAGTCCCTCGGCCACGACCCCTCCGCCGAGGAGATAGCCAAGGAAATGGATATGCCGGTCGAAAAGGTGCGCGACATTCTGAAGATCGCGCAGGAGCCGGTCTCCCTTGAAACCCCCATCGGTGAGGAGGAGGACTCTCACCTCGGCGACTTCATCCCCGACGAGGACGCGTCCGAGCCGTCCGAGGCGGCAAGCTTCTCGCTGCTTCGCGAGCAGCTTGAGGAGGTGCTGGACACGCTCGCACCCCGCGAGAAGAAGGTGCTTGAGCTTCGCTTCGGCATCGTGGACGGGCGCACCCGCACGCTTGAAGAGGTCGGCAAGGAATTTAACGTCACGCGAGAGCGCATCCGCCAGATCGAGGCCAAGGCCCTGCGCAAGCTCCGCCATCCCAGCCGCAGCAAGAAGCTGAGGGATTTTTTGAACTGATATGAAATACGATTTTACTACCGTACTCGACCGCCGCGGGCAGGATTCCACGGCGGCGGATAAAATTCCCTTTTCCGGCATCACAGTGGACGAGGGCTTTGACACCATTCCCATGTGGATAGCCGACATGAGCTTTCCCACGGCGCCGCCGGTCATGGACGCGATATACAAGCGCATGGAAATGCCAAACTTCGGGTATTTCCCGCTCCCGCGCGAATATTTTGACGCGATAATCCGCTGGCAGGGCAGGCGAAACGGCGTTGAGGGGCTGCTGCCTGAGCACATCGGCTACGAAAACGGCGTTCTCGGCGGCGTAAGCTCCGCGCTCCAGGCGTTCACCGCGCCCGGCGACAAGGTGCTCATTCACTCGCCTACATATGTCGGCTTTACCCACACGCTTGACGATACCGGCCGCTGCGCTGTCCACTCCGAGCTTGTACGAGACGAAAACGGCGTATGGCGCATGGACTATGAGGACATGGACAGAAAGCTCAAGGAGCACAGCATCCACTTCGCTATCTTCTGCTCGCCCCACAACCCCTGCGGCCGCGTGTGGGAGCGCTGGGAGATAGAAAAGGCCATGCAGGTCTATAAGGATAACGACTGCATCGTTATCTCGGACGAAATTTGGTCGGACATTATCATGCCCGGAAACCGACACATACCGACGCAGACCGTGTCCGAGGACGCAAAGCGCCGCACCATCGCCTTCTACGCGCCGAGCAAGACCTTCTCCCTCGCGGGACTTGTCGGCTCGTACCACATTGTTTACGACAAGCTCCTGCGCGACAGGCTTGTCAGACAGAGCGTGCTGTCCCACTATAACGACCCTAATGTACTCTCCGTGCGCGCACTCGTCGGCGCGTTCTCCGAGGAGGGCGAAGTGTGGGCGGACGAGATGATAGAGACCGTCAGCGGCAACATCGCCTACGCCTGCGATTTTATCCGCGATAACTTCCCCGGCGTTGAGGTCATGCGGCCGCAGGGGACCTATATGCTGTACCTCGACTGCGCGCAGTGGTGTGCAGAGCACGGCACTGACATTCATGAGCTTCAGGCGCGCGGCGTGCGCTGCGGCGTCATCTGGCAAAACGGCGAAGCCTTCCTGCGCAAGGACACCATCCGCATGAATCTCGCGCTGCCGCACTCTCGCCTTGTCGAAGCCTTCGACAGGCTTAAAAAATATGTTTTCATATGAAAAAGCAAAGGCTGAACCGTAAAAAGTTCAGCCTTTGTTATGTTCAGTATTCAAGCAGGGGCGCGGAGCCGTCGTCCTCGGTTTTGGTGATGGAGCGGATGACGGCGGTATAGCTGTATGTATCGCTCACATGGACGGTGAAGCTGTCGCCCACCTTTTTGCCGAGCACCTGCTGTCCGAAGGGGGATTCCTTGCTGATAAGCCCCTTGCGCGGATCGCAGCGCACCGTGGTCACAACGCTGATGGTTTCGGTCTCGTCGTCCTCCGGCATATAGATCTCCACTTTGTCAAACAGCCCCACCTCATCGTCTGATGAGCGGTCGGAAATTATCTTCGCGGATTTTATCATGCCCTCAAGGTACCTTATGCGGCTGCGGTTTTTGTTCTGCGCCTGCTTTGCCGCCTTGTACTCAAAATTTTCGCTCAGGTCCCCGAAGGCCCTTGTACGCTTGACTTCCTCAATAAGCTCCGGCATCAGCTCAAGCCGGCGGTAGTCAAGCTCCTTGCGCATCATGTTTATGTCTTCTCTTGTAAGCTCGTCGTGCATCGCTTTGCGCCTCTTTACAGGTCGATATTTATGGTGTTCAGGCCGTTTTTCTCAAACTCCGCAAGGTATTCGTCCGTGCGGGCGACAAGCTCGCTCGCGTCTTCGGGGTCTGAATCGGTAAGGCCGAGGTCGCGGCGGGCAAGCTCCTCCGCGAGGATATCGAAGAAAACCGCATCCTCGTAATCGGCAATGGCCTCGTGTATGCCGCCCTCCTCAAACGCCCTGGACGGGAAGTACCGCCCGCCCCAGCACTCCGTGAGCGAGCGCATACCGTGCTTCGGGCACAGAGAGAACAGCTTGCTCTCCACGATGTCATAGTCCTCAAATCTGTCGTCACTGCGGGTAGAGTTCAAAATCCAGTTTCCGATATATACCATGTCCAGCAATCGCCGGAACTCCTTGTCGCTCAATTCAACAGTCACTTTTCATCCCTCCTGTCTTTCGCTCCATTATAGCAGAGGACAAACGCAAATTCCACTGGGAAAGAGCACAAATTTGCGCCTTCGGCGGACAAATTCCGCGCCTTCGGCGCGGCGGATAAATCATATATATCATGTCTTGCCAAGACACCGGATTTGCGCTATACTGTTAATTTAGCAGTACATATTTATAATATACGGGAGGTGACGGCAGAGAATGATGCAGGATGTGATTATCACGATAAACAGCGCTCAGCGCAGCGACCCCGACGGGGAGGACAGCGTTGAGTTCACTACCGACGGGCTTTACTCATACGACGGGGAGAACGCCTGCATGAGCTATATGGAGTCTGAGGTCACGGGGCTTACCGGTACGCGGACAAGTATCCTGGTGCTGCCGGAGAAGGTCGTTGTTGACAGGGACGGTATGATCACCTCGCGCATGATATTTGAAATCGGCAGAAAATGCGACTTCCAGTACAACACCCCTTACGGCACGGCGACGCTCTGCTTCGACACGCGCAGCATCAAAAAAGACTTCGGCGCCGACGGCGGCGAGCTGGTGGTTGACTACATCGTCGGGGTGGAGCACTCCGTTATCTCTCGAAACCTCTTTAAGCTTTCAGTTAAAAAATCAGTGACAGGTGGTAATTGATAATGTCCAACATGATAGAAAATGCCAAGCTCAGCATAAATTCGCTTCTCTGCGCGGCCTGTGAAAAGGCCGTAAAAAACGGAGAGCTGCCTGAGGGCGCCGTTCTCCGCGGCACGGTCGAGATCCCCAAGGACACCGCGAACGGCGACTACGCCGCAAACCACGCCATGACCGGCGCTAAGGCAATGCGTATGCCGCCGAGAAAGATTGCGGAAACACTCGTCAAAAATCTTGAGCTTGACGGTAGCTGGTTCAGCTCCGTCGAGGTCGCGGGGCCGGGCTTCATTAACTTCCGTCTGGCGGACTCCTGGTACGGCGACGTGCTGAAGGCTGTCGTCAGTGAGGGCGAAAACTACGGCCGCATCGACGAGGGCAAGGGTCAGAAGGTCATGGTCGAGTTCGTGTCCGCAAACCCCACCGGCCCCATGCACATGGGCAACGCCCGCGGCGGTGTTCTGGGCGACGCGCTGGCGAGCGTGCTTGACCGCGCGGGCTATAAGGTCTGGCGCGAGTTCTATGTCAACGACGCGGGCAACCAGATAGAGAAGTTCGCTACATCCATCGACGCGAGATACCGCCAGCTTATCCTCGGTGAGGACAAGGTGGAGTTCCCGGAGGACGGCTACCACGGTGAGGACATCAAGGAGCTTGCAAAGGCATTTTATGACGCAAACGGTGATAGCTATCTGAACCGTGACGTATCCGAGCGCCATGAGGCCATGGCAAAATTCGGGCTTGAGCGCAACATCCCGAAGATGCAGGCAGACCTGCGCCGCTACGGTATCGAGTACGACTGCTGGTTCTTCGAGTCTGAGCTGCACAGCACCGGCTACGTCGCGGAGTCTGTGGATATGCTCGCTCAGCGCGGCTACACCTACGAGAAGGACGGCGCGCTCTGGCTCAAGACCTCGCAGATCCTCTCCGAAAATCTCCTGCGCGCGGGCAAAAAGCAGGCCGACATCGACAAGCTTGAGCTGAAGGACGACGTTCTTCGCCGCGCCAACGGCTTTTACACCTACTTTGCCGCCGACATCGCCTACCACCGCAACAAGTTCGAAAAGCGCGGCTTCGACAAGGTCATAAACGTATGGGGAGCTGACCACCACGGCCATGTCGCAAGGCTCAAGGGCGCGATGGACGCGCTCGGTCTTGACGGCGAACACAGGCTCGACATTGTGCTGATGCAGCTTGTCAAGCTCATGCAGAACGGCGAGGTCGCAAGAATGTCCAAGCGCAGCGGCAAGGCCATCACCCTCACGACCCTGCTCGACGAGATCCCCGTGGACGCGGCGCGCTACTTCTTCAACTCCCGTCCCGAATCCCCGGTCGAGTTCGACCTCGACCTTGCGGTGCGTCAGGACAGCGAAAACCCCGTCTACTACGTCCAGTACGCGCACGCGCGTATCTGCACGATGCTCGCGGCGCTCGCAGCCGACGGCTATCAGGTGCCCGCGCTTGAGAAGGTCGATGCCGCCGTTCTCTCCACCGACGCTGAGCGCGAGCTTATAAAGCAGCTTGCCGCGCTCCCGGAGGAGATTCGTCTCGCGGCGCGCGACTACGACCCCAGCCGCATAAACAAGTATGTGACGGAGCTCGCCTCCCGCTTCCACCGCTTCTACACCGCCTGCCGCATCAAGGACGCGGAGGATGATGTGCGTGCAGCGCGTATGCTGCTCGCCGCGGCGGTGAAGCAGGTCATCGCCGTCTCCCTCGCCATTGTCGGCGTAAGCGCACCGGAGAAGATGTAAGTCTCCATAATAACATATCAGCCGGAAAGCCCTTACAGGGCTTTCCGGCTCAGTCTGTCAAAAAACTACCCAAACGCCCCCGTTTCTGGTAAAATAGGAACG
>CAMEHJ010000042.1 GCA_945917385.1 uncultured bacterium | reverse complement strand
ACGGACGGAAATCCGCCCGTAAAAACCGATGAGGGTTCGACTCCCGTTGGACTAACATCATAAAAATATGCCATGCTTATTCCTCCTCAATGTTGGATTCCAGACTGAGCTTATACTCTGCCGCAGTCTCGTCAATGATTCTGAGCATACGATTTTTTATTGGAATGGCCAGCACAAGCGTCAGCACATCGGCAACGGCCTGCACGCTCGCGATGCCGTAGGCGCCGCCGAACCTCGCCATGGGGTAGACGATCGGCAGAAAGCAGGTACCCTGACGCGCGGTGGACAGCGCCGTCGCGCCCTTCGCCTTGCCGATGCCGACGCAGAGCATATTGACAATGGCGACCCACGCATGGATGGGTAAGGCGATACTCTGCAAGCGCAGGCACAGCGCGCCGATGCGCAGCATCTCCCCGTCCGTCTGCGTGAACAGTCCGATAAGCCCCCGCGCGAAAACGAATACCAGCACGCCCATCACCGCCGCGCCGAAGAAGGCTATCTTCGCGGCGATACGGTAGCTTTCCCGCACGCGGTCATACTGCTTCGCGCCCCAGTTGAAGCCGGCGACCGGCTGGAAGCCCTGTCCGAAGCCGATTACAAAGCCGAACGGGAACATCATTATCTTCGTGCACACGCCGATGCCCGCAAGCACCGAGTCGGATATGGCGCCGGCGAGCTTATTGAGCACTATGCCTGCGACGACCGACAGCGCCGTGCGGAACATCGAGGACGAACCGATGGACAGCACCTCCCCTATCGCGGCAAAGTCCGCGCGGACAGACCGGAAACGGAGCTGGAGCAGGCTCTTGCCGCGCAGATAGGGGTAGATAAGGATGCAGAAGCTGACAAACTTCGAAATGGCCGTCGCCATGGACGCGCCCGCGACACCAAGACCGAATTTGAAAATGAACAGCGGGTCGAGAAAACAGTTGAGTATGCCGCCGAAGCCCATGCCTATCATCGAGAGCATTGCACTGCCCTCCGCGCGCAGGCACTGGTTCATCACGAAGCTTGTCGCCATGAAGGGCGCGGCAAGCAGCACATAGGTCGCGTACTGAACGGAATACTGCTCGCAGGTCGCGGTGGCGCCCAGCATACGCACAAGCGGATGCGAAAATATGCTGCCGAAGATCATCAGCAGCACGCCGAACACAGCCGCAATGGCAAAGTTCGTCGAGAGCACCTCCTCCGCCTTCTGCCTGTTCTTCGCGCCCAAAAGACGCGCGACGAGACTGCCGGAGCCTACGCCGAGGAGCGAGCCTATCATCATTATCAGCATATCGAGCGAAGCGTTCACGCTGACGGCGGCGGTCGCCTGTGTGCCGAGCGAGCTGACAAAGTATGTATCCGCGAGATTATAGACTGAGGTTATCAGAAACGAAACGATGCTCGGAAGCGCCATTTTGATAATGGTCGGGCCGAGCGGTCCTGTGCGCATGAGTTCGCTTCTCTGCGCGTGTTTTTCTGCCTTTGTTGCCATATCTTCTTCCCTTTTACGCTTTTTCAATATAGTACCACATTTCCAATCTCTGCCGCAACCACAAATGTTACAAGCCCGCTTCCGTTCAGGGAAGCGGGCTTGCAGCATTATTACGGAAGGTACATCAGCGGGTCTACGCTCTGCCCGTCAATGATTATCTTATAGTGCAGATGGGCGGCCTGCGCGGTCTCGCACTTCGCGGTCGCGCCGATATAGCCGAGCGTCGCGCCGGACTCAACGCGCTCGCCGACGCTCACCGCGGTTTCGGGGGAGAGGCTTGCGTAGATGGAGTACGAGCCGTCATCGTGGCACAGCGTGACAACGATACCGTAAAACGCGTCCTCCTCAATGCTCTCGACAACGCCGGAGCGGGAGGCGACTACCTCCTCACCGAGCGCGGCACAGATATCAAGACCGTCATGCGTGCGCCAGTCCTGCATCGTCACGTCGTAGTGGAGAGTCTGCTGGTCGTGCAGCCGCTCTATCTCGCCCATGACCGGCCAGACATAGCCCTCCGGCTCACTCGCCGCTGCGGGGAAGCTCTCCTCCGCGTCCTCAATAACCGTCTGCGCCATGGCGGGCGCCGCCGCCTGCGTCGGGGCAGGCGTGATGATGATAGTTTCCACGCGCTTATTGTCAAGGCTCATACCGCTGTTAAGGGCTGAATTATCCATAGTCTCTTTCCCGGCTGCCATCACCCATGAGGATATACCGATGACTGCGGCGCACAGGAAGAGGACTATGTAAAAGCCCCTGCCTGCAAAAAATCTCTCCAGCTTCCCGCCGGAGCTGCTGCTGTTCATAATCAAAAACCTCCGTTTACATTGGATTCCATTGCTATTTTTGCCTGTAAACGGAGGTTATATACATTTTTGTTATTTTATTTTTTTGCCTTTGCCGCTCTCAGCGCCTTGGCGGCATTGTCGCGCTCTATGCAGATCTCGGTCCAGCTCTTCCTGCCCTCGCGCAGAGAGACAAGCTCCTTCATCGCGGCGGGCACGTCGATCTTCTGCGGGCAGGCAATACGGCACTTGCCGCACCCGATGCAGGCGCTCGCGCGCTTATCGTCAAGCGCGTCATATCTCGCGACCGCGTTCATCGCGGAGTCGATGCGCATATCGTTGCAGAGACTAATAAGAAGCGGGATATCAAGCTGCTTGGGGCACCCGGCGCAGCAGTAGCGGCAGCCGGTGCAGGGGATAAGCGCGTTCAGCCGCTCAGCCGCGTCGTACACCAACCGAAGCTCCTCGTCGTTGAGGGGCTTATCCTGCTCAAAGGTGGCGACGTTATCCTTCATCTGCGAGAGATTGCTCATGCCGCTGAGTATCACGGTCGGCTGCGGCACGGTGCGAAGCCAGCGGAACGCCCACGCGGCAACGCTCTCCTCCGGGCGCAGAGTGCGCATCCGTTCTTCCGTCTCCGCGTCAAGCTTTGCAAGTCTGCCGCCGCGCACAGGCTCCATCACCCAGACGGGGATGCCGCGCTCACGCAGGAGCGCGACCTTGTCCTTCGCGCCCTGAAGCGTCCAGTCAAGGTAGTTGAGCTGTATCTGGCAAAACTCCATATGCTCGCCGTACTCGTCCAGAAATTCCTTCAGCCCCGATGCTGCGGAATGGCAGGAGAAGCCGAGGTGATGAATCTTTCCCGCATCGCGCTGCTTTACAAAATAGTCCACGCAGCCTTTGGACTTATCCATATAGTATTTCATAGAGTGCTCATTTACGTTGTGGAGAAGATAGAAGTCAAAATACTCCACGCCGCAGGCCTCAAGCTCTTCGTTAAAGGTCTCCTCCAGCGGAAGGTCGATGCCCTTTATGACCTGATGGCCGGGGAATTTGTCCGCAAGATACCATGTGTCGCGCGGATATCTCGCCAGTGCGCGGCCGAGTGCGATCTCGGACTTGCCCTCGTGATAGGGCTTTGCGGTGTCAAAATAGTTTACGCCGTGGGCTATGGCATAATCCACCATCTCGTTCACGGCATCCTGGTCAACATCGCCGGGGCCGCCGCCGGGAACTACCGGCAGACGCATGGAGCCGAAGCCGAGGGCAGAGAGCTTCTTATCCTTGAAAGTATTGTATATCATTTTTTACCTCCATTTAGTTTTCTATATCATAGCACGCGGCAGATGCGCTTTCAAGACCTATACCGGGCACTGCAGAACCGCCGTCATAGACTCTGCGGCGGCGGAGATCTCCATGCTGTTCGTCTTGAACCATGTCACATTTTCGCTGAGTGCAAGAAACTCATCGTTTTCCGCAATGACGCCGTAGCCGAAGCCGTCGCCCCGGTAGTGCATCGGAATTACTATTTTCGCCCTGAGCGAGACGGCAACATTATGCGCCGCTTTCGCGTCTATGGTATAGTGCCCGCCGATGGGGACAAGCAGTACGTCAACGCGGCCAAGAGCGGAAACCTGTTCGCCGCTCAGCTCGTGGCCGAGGTCACCGAGGTGGACAAGGCGGATGCCCTCCGCCTCGATAAGCGTGACGGTATTTTCCCCGCGGAGCGCGCCGTGCTTTTCGTCGTGAAAGGTAGGGAGGCGCGTTACGGCGAAGGAGGGCTTTAAGCCCGTCAGCGTTACGCCCTGCGCATAGGCGTGGTCTGAGTGCGCGTGACTGCAAAACACCGCGTCCGCACACAGCTTCGGCAGCGTCAGCCCCGGCACGGAGCCGGGCGCATAGGGGTCGAACACCGCAGAGCCGCTGTCGGTTTCGACAAGGAAGCAGGAATGACCGTACCATGTAATTTTCATCGCGTTTCTCCTCCCGTCAGAAAACTGTCTCATTTTCACACAGATTGCCGTGGAAGAAGAACATCCCGCGGCAATATCTGTCATTTCAAAAGCTATGTATTTATTATATCATGTAAATCAACGCCTGTGCAAGCCGGCCGGTCGAAGATAAATCCGCGCTTCAGCAAAATTCAGTTGACCACATACGAACAAAATGCTATTATATAGTGTGTATCTTTAAGAAAGTCGGTGTCCCGGTATGAAACACAACCGAATTGCAAGGGCAGTGGTGGCGTTTATCGCGCTGGTGCTGTTCGGAGTATATATATCTCTTACCTACCCGCTGCGCATCACGAGCGCGGATATCGAGGGCTTCGGAGAGCCTACGGTCAGCTTCATTGACCTTCTGCGCCGCGGCTATGTCATCAGAGAAAATCCCGTGGAGGAAGCATCCGAGCCTGAGCAGGGCGAAACCGTGGACGTTCAGGTCCCCGACGGCGAAGCCGAAGCGGAGCAGACTCCCGAACCCTCGGCAGAGCCGACCGTTGACCCGGATTCCCCCGCAGGGAGAGCCGCCGCGCTCAGTCTGCCCGCGCCGCCGGATATAGACATTAACGAGTGGCAGTATCTTTTGGTGAACGCAAATACCCCGCTCGACCCGCAGGACTACGCGCCGGAGCAGCTCGGCTATCTCAACATGACCGCCGACGAGACGGACATTCAGACCGCGAGAAACGATTACCGCTGCGCCGTGGACAGCCGTATCGCGCAGCCCCTGCTCGACATGGCGCTCGCGTGCAAGGCGGCGGGAAAACAGGTTTACCTCTCCTCCGGCTACCGCTCCTACGCTGATCAGAGCTACCTCTTCCAGCGCAAGGTCTCTCAGGGCTACTCCGAGGACGTGGCCAAAACCATAGTCGCCTACCCCGGCACCAGCGAACACCAGACCGGCCTTTGCTGTGACATCACGGACTACTACCGCGAGACGAAGGACAGCTCCCTTGAACAGACCGAGACCTACAAATGGCTTTGCGAAAACTGCGCGGATTACGGCTTTGTCGTGCGCTATCCCGCGGATAAAAGCGGCAGCGCCGACACGATTACCGGCGTTATCTACGAGCCGTGGCATTTCCGCTATGTCGGCGTCGAGGCCGCAAAGTACATGACGGAAAACAATCTTTGCCTTGAAGAGTTCGTCGCTCTTTATAAATAAACGGAGGTCAGACTATGAATTCGGACAAAATAAAAGATTTCCTGATGGGAATTTTCTTCTTCGTGTTCTCGCTGCTGCTCGTCTATCTGCTGACCTTGCCGAAGCGTCAGGCGCTTCAGGCGCAGGAGAGCGCCGCACCCCAGGAGAGCGCCGCCCCGAAGCAGACCTCGCTCATAATTGAAGAGCCCGCCGCCAAAACTGACGTCAAAAAGACCGGCAAGGAGCTTCCGCCCCTGCCGGATGTTGACATCAACAGCTGGGAGTTCATGTATGTGGGCATCAAGCAGAGTGTGGGCTTCAGCTACCACCCCGAAGTGTGCAACTTTGAGGATCAGTATCTCGATGTGCGCATCTATGAGCCGACCAAGGCCTTCTTCGATGCCGCCAGAGACGCGGGATATAATGTGTGGATCGGCGTGAGCTACCGCAACTCCGACTACAATATGTACTACTACGAGAAGGCCATTCAGCAGTACGGCAGCTCATACGAGGCGGCAAAGCACGTCGCGCCTCCGGGCTGCTCGGAGCACTGCACGGGGCTTGCCTTTGACGTGACGGACGACTTTGACCTCGCCGCGAACTACTACAATATGCACGACGAGGATATGGCCGAGTCCGAGGCGTACAAGTGGATGGCGGAAAACTGCGCCGACTACGGCTTTATCGTGCGCTATCCCGAAGGCAAGGAGGAGTTTTACGAGCAGGGCTGCTATGTGGGACACTTCCGCTACGTCGGCGTCGAGGCGGCAAAGTACATCATGGAAAACGACCTCTGCCTTGAGGAGTTTATTGAGCTTTATAAGTAAACGCAAACTGTATTGACAGGGCCGGACTCTCTTATCTCAAAACCACCGAATGCATTCCCGTTCAATCCTGCAAAGCATCAAAATTGGAACGGCACGCAGGCCGTTCCCTACGATTACCCATGAGTTTTTTGTAGGGAACGACCGATGTGTCGTTCCTTTTTATACAAAGAATTCACTCTGTCAGCTCCGTTGCCCGGCACCTCTGCGGCCGAAGTCCTGCTTTACGGCGGTTATGTTTTGATGCGCACCGCCGGAGAGAGCGATAATTTGTCTTGACAAGCAGGTGTAAATACGTTACAATGCTCAAGATAAATCTTTAAGCAGATCCGGAGAGATCGGCAAGATTGCAAATATTGACAGGTTCTCGCGGCTGCGCCTCGGGGGCTTGTGTTGTGCGGTCTTGCCTTCGGCAGGACTTTTTTTGCGGAAATTTGGAGGTCGATTATGCCCATCACGGTAAAAAACTCAAAGCTTTTCACCGACGGCAGCTTCAAAGCTGTCGATTGTCAGTCTTTTCCCTCCGACATGAACGCCGAATTTCATAATTGTCTCGTTATTCCCGGTCTCGCAGATGTACACGTTCATCTGCGAGAACCGGGTTTTTCTTATAAGGAGACGATAAAATCCGGCAGCATGGCAGCGGCGGCAGGCGGCTACACCTGCGTGTGCGCGATGCCGAATCTGAACCCCGCTCCGGACAGCAGAGAGAACCTTGAAAAGCAGCTTGAGATAATCCGGCGCGACGCCGTGATAGACGTGCTGCCCTACGGCACGATAAGCATGAAGCGTGATGGAAGAGAGCTTGCGAAAATGGAGGAGACGTCGGAGCTCGTCTGCGCTTTCTCCGACGACGGCAGCGGCGTGCAGAACGATGCTCTCATGCGCGAGGCGATGCTGAAGGCAAATTCGCTCGGCAAGCTTATCGCCGCCCACTGCGAGGTGAACGAGCTTCTGCACGGCGGCTATATACACGACGGCGAGTATGCGCGCGCACACGGTCACAAGGGCATTTGCAGCGAGAGCGAATGGCGGCAGATAGAGCGCGACCTCCGGCTTGTACGCGAAACCGGCTGCGCCTACCATGTGTGCCACATCTCGACAAAGGAGAGCGTTGAGCTTATCCGTCAGGCAAAAAAAGAGGGGCTTGACGTGAGCTGTGAAACGGGGCCTCACTACCTGATACTGGATGACTCCTGCCTGCAGGAAGACGGGCGCTTCAAGATGAACCCGCCGCTGAGGTCAAAGGAGGACAGGCTCGCGCTTATTGAGGGGCTCAAGGACGGTACGATAGATATGATCGCGACCGACCATGCTCCCCACTCGCAGGAGGAAAAGAGCCGGGGACTTAAAGGCAGCGCGATGGGCGTTGTCGGGCTTGAGACCGCTTTTGCGCTGATGTACAGCCGCTTCGTGAAAACGGGCGAGATAAGCATGGAAAGACTTATTGAACTGATGTGCATTAATCCCAGACGGCGCTTCAATATAAAAAGTGACGCGGGAATTGCAATATTTGACCTGAACCATAAATACAGCATAGACCCGAAGGACTTCGTTTCCATGGGCAAAGCCACTCCGTTTG
>CAMEHJ010000041.1 GCA_945917385.1 uncultured bacterium | reverse complement strand
GCATATTCGGCGGCTTTGAATCTCACCGGAGACGAAGAGACCGCCAGGATACTTGTAAATAACGGCGGACTATCCCCCGAATCCGTAAAGAAAGCGGCGGATATTGCCGCTCAGCGCGCGGAAATACCGTGCGGAAAGCTTGACGCCGGCAATTATCACACGGTCTATCTGAGAGCGGATGCAAGCGTTCGCGCCTGCGGCGACAATTCTTTCGGGCAGTGCGATACCGAAGACTGGTCCGGGGTCGTTCAGGTCGCGGCGGGGGCGGAGCATACCGTCGGTCTGCGCGGCGACGGTACCGTTGTCGCTGTCGGGAACAACGAATACGGACAGTGCAATGTGCAAAGCTGGACCGATGTTGTGAGCATTGCGGCAGGAGACTACGATACCGTTGCTCTGCGCGCGGACGGCAGCTTCGTGTCCTGCGGCTACCATAGCTTTGAAGCGCTGAAAAAAGCCCGCGGCATTAATATGGTTTTTGCCGGTCCTTACGGCGCCGCGGCAGTCACTGACAGCGGACAGCTTATTGCTTCGCATAAATCAATCAAGGCGGAAAATCCGCAAATATTGCTGGAGCTTGAGATAGGAATCGGATACTGCGCCGCGCTGTATTCGGACGGAGAGTTCAGGCTTGACAGTTATCCCGATGTAATATGGAAAGATGTTCTCACTGCCGAAGCCTCTCCAAGAGCGCTGCTTGCTGTCGGCTGTAACGGAAAGGTGCTCTCTCATTTCTTCCGGGAGGAGGATTCTATCGACTTTTCGGCGCTGGATGGGATCCGGCTCTGTGCCGCCGGAACCGAGCACTATGTGTTCCTTGCAGACGACGGGCAGCTCTATGCCTTTGGCGATAACAGCTTCGGCCAGTGCGATGTGTCAAAGCTTGCAGAAAAAGCGCCTGAAAATCCCGACTGAGCCGCAGTCGGGATTTTTGAATACGCACCATGTCCTTTTAGCCGGATAAGACAGGCACTGACAACCGGATGAACCGGATAAAATTACTTCTTTTGCTTTCCGCACTTGACAATACCGTGCTGAAAAATGTAAAATAACAAATGGCCCTCACGGGTAAAATACCATATTGATTTAAGGAGGAACCGTCATGGACGATGGAAGTAGTACCGGCAATTTAGCGGACCGAAGTTGCGCAGCTATCCACGTTCGTGGACAGTTCCTTTTTTGACAGTTAAAACATAATTGTCCGCACTTTGGTCTGCCTGCCGGCCTTCCTCATTTGACATTCTTACGAAGGAGGAAACACACGAATGGCAGAACACTTTGTTGCGGTGGAGGATACGCTTCGTCTTTTGCTTGAGAAGAAGAGATATACCTCCCTCAAGGATATCCTTGCCACGATGAACGGCGCGGATATCGCCTCTGTTCTCAATGAGCTTGAGCCGGAGAAGATTCCGCTCCTTTTCCGCCTGCTGCCGAAGGAGCTTGCAGCGGAAGCCTTTGTCGAGATGGAGCCTGACCAGCAGGAGCTGCTCATCAAGGGCTTTTCCGACAGCGAGCTGAGAGAGGTTATAAACGAGCTTTATGTTGACGACGCGGCGGACCTCGTCGAGGAAATGCCCGCAAACGTCGTCAAGAGGATTCTCGCGCAGGCTGACCCTCAGATGCGCAAGGAGATAAACGAGATACTCCGCTATCCGGAGGACTCGGCAGGCTCGATCATGACGACGGAGTTTGTCTCGCTCCAGCCCGGAATGACCGTTGAGCAGGCTATCCAGCGCATCCGCCGCACCGGCGTGGACAAGGAGACGATCTACACCTGCTACGTCACCGAAAAACAGAAGCTGCTCGGCTTTATCACGATAAAGGATATGCTTCTGTGCAATAACGACGACGCGACTATCGGGGATTTGATGGACACAAACGTCATCTCCGTCACGACCACCGCCGACCAGGAAGAGGTCGCAAACGCGCTGAGTAAGTATAACTTCATCGCCCTGCCCGTTGTCGACACGGAAAACCGCCTTGTCGGTATCATCACGTTTGACGACGCGATGGACGTTATGGAAGACGAGTCCACCGAGGATATCGAGCTTATGGCAGGTATGACCCCGTCGGACAAGTCGTATCTTCGCTCCTCTCCCTTTGAACTCTTTAAGCACAGAGTTCCGTGGCTCATGCTGCTGATGGTCTCCGCCACCTTTACCGGCATGATAATCACCGGCTTTGAAAACGCGCTCTCGCGGTTCGTTGTGCTGACGGCGTATATCCCGATGCTGATGGGTACCGGCGGTAACTCCGGCTCTCAGTCCTCGGTCACGGTTATCCGCGCCCTGTCTCTGGGCGAGCTTGAATTTTCCGATATCCTTACCGTGGTCTGGAAAGAGATTCGCACCGCCGTAATGTGCGGTCTGGCGCTTGCGGTGCTCTGCCTTGGAAAACTCATGCTTGTTGACAGGCTTCTGCTCAATAACCCGAGTGTCACGTTTTCCGTCTCCATCGTCGTCTGTGCCGCCCTTGCAGTCACGATTCTTATTGCAAAGATAATCGGCTGTATTCTGCCGATGCTTGCCAAAAAAATCGGGTTTGACCCCGCAGTTATGGCAAGCCCCTTTATCACCACAATAGTGGACGCCGTTTCTCTGCTCGTCTACTTCGGCGTTGCAACGGTGGTACTGTTTTAGTGCATAATAAACTTAACGGCAGACCGCATTTTTTGCGGTCTGCCGTTTGCCGTTTAAATATTTTCCGTCAGTTCCATCAAGGTGTGCTTAAAGCCGTATTTTGTCTGAAGCTCTTTGACGGTTTCGCGCCCCTTTGTATGCGTCCTGCCGGTGAATTTAGCGCGTATCATAATGTTTTTCGGGGAATGTTCAAAGTCGATGAACTCTATCATGTCGACGTCGTAGCCGAGGTCTTTGAGAATGCACTCGCGCACGGAGTCGGTAAGCAGGGCGCACATGCGCTCTTTTATTATGCCCTGACCCATGAAGATGTCCAGCTCTCCGCCCTTTTTGATGCTCAGATTCACCTCGTGCTGACAGCAGGGAACAGAGAAGATGTACCTCACCTTCCGCGCCGCGGCATAGCTTAGCGCATAGTCCGTCGCCACGTCGCAGGCGTGGAGCGTCACGACCATGTCGATATGCTCGTCTGCAAGCTTATCGCGCGTCACGTCCGCACACTCAAACCGCAGCCTGTCATAGCCGTAGCGCGCAGCGATCTCGTTGCACCTCTCAACCACATCCGCCTTTAGGTCGTAGCCGATTATTTTCGCGTGCATTCCCTTTTTCACGGTGAAGTAATAGTAGAGAATGAACGTGAGGTAGGATTTGCCGCAGCCGAAATCGAGTATGCTTATCTCGTGCAGATCCGCGCTGCCAAGCTCGTGGTCGATAAGCTCCACAAAGCGGTTTATCTGCTTATACTTATCGTACTTTGAGCGCACCACGCGAAAGTCCTTCGTGAACACGCCGAGGTCAACAAGCGCGGGGATATTCTCCCCCTCGGCAAGAATATACCGTTTTCCCGGTTGTGGCTCTTCGCCCCGCCGGGGACGGGCAGGCTCGCCGCCGATGAAGTTTTCTTATATCCGCCCTTTGCGCGCAGACAATACTGCGCGCTCTCGCGCTCGCTCACGATGAGTACCTGTCTGTACCTTCCGTCAAGCTCCTGTACAAGTCTGAGCAGCTCCTCATCGCTGAGGTTTCGGTGGCTTGCCTTATTGTCGCGCACGCGCTCCGTCTGAAAAAACAGCCCGCCCTTTAACAGCACCGGGCGCACGCTCACCTTCGCGTCGTCGCTTTTATCGACGGGCTGCGAAAACACAAGCTTTGAAAGCGTCGGCAGCGCGGCACTTATCTCGTCTTTAATTATCGCCATCGGTGCTCACTCCCCGAACAGGCGCTTGAGGTTCAGTGCCGCGGCCTTCAGCTCGTTCTTGCTGTAAGAGTTATTTTCGTCCTCCAGCACCTTCGCAACGGCGGCCTTGGCGGAGATTCCGCCGCTCACCATCGCGTCAACCAGCATCGCCTCCGCGCTGACGGTGTGCTCAACCTTGTTGAAAACATAGCTGTCGTCAACCTCGATTATCACCGCGTACTCGCCCTTGTCGTAATTGCCCTTCGCGAGAAGCTGGTCTTTGACCTCGGCGGGCGTTCCCCGAAAGCTCATCTCGTGCAGCTTTGTAAGGTCGTTGCACAGGCACATACGCACCATTGCTCCGGAATCAATGAAGAAGTCCACCAGCTCCATTATGCGCTTGGGTGACTCGTAAAACGCGAAGGTCTTGGTATCGCCTCGGCGCAGCTTCTCAAGTATTCTGCGCCTGTCCGCGTTCTCGCGCGGGAAGAAGCCGAAGAACATAAAGCTGCTGAGGTCGAAGCCGGAGACGGACAGCGCCGTGACCGCCGCGCAGCAGCCCGGAACGCCGATGACCTTTATCCCCGCCTCCACCGCCGCCTTGATAAGCTCGTTTCCGGGGTCGGAGATGCAGGGCGTGCCCGCGTCGGTAATAACGGCAACACTCTTGCCCGACAGCATCTCGTTTATGAAATACTTCGCCTTGCCGTACTCATTGAACTTATGGTTCGACACAAGCTTGTTTTTTATACCGAGCTTATTGAGCAGCACCATAGAGCGCCGAGTATCCTCAGCCGCAATTATGTCAACCTCAGTCAATATCTGAACTCCGCGCGGGGACATATCTCGCGAATTGCCGATAGGCGTTGCGACGATGTAGAGATTACCCGCGGTGATTTTTTCATCCATAACAGTACCATACCTTTTTGATAATCAATTTAACAATTTATTATAGCTTATAAACCCACGCTTGGCAATTAAAAAGTCTTTCTTCCAATAGGTATATCACCGACGCAAAAAACCTGACCTTTCGGCCAGGTTTTTAAATACAGAAGAAGCAGGGTATTCCCGCGTTGCCACACATACATTGCAGCGCGAGCATCGTGCAGCAGAGCTTTCCCGGGTCTATGCCGTTATGGTAGCTGCGCGTGGTGTAGGAGTCATAGAAATCGCCGCCGGACTGAAGCTGCTGCAAAAGCAGGCGGTATTCCTGATTATTCGGCTCCATCTCCACCGCCCTTTTCGCGTTTTCAAGTGCCGAAACACGGTTGCCGAGGTACATATTCGCGCCCGCCGAGAGATAGTACCACTTCGCGTCCCGCTCTGCCGTCGGCACGCCGGAGAGCGCGTTCATCGCCTCTCTGTACATTCCGTTGCGAATAAAGTTCTTCGCCGCGGTGTACTCGCTGCGCTCGGTCTGCTGATACTGCTGACCTGCCCAGTCGCCCCATCCGTTCCATCCGCCGTATGCCGTCTGCCCGCCGTACTGCTGATACTGCGCGCCGCCCTGCGCGTAAGAAGGCTGAGCATTGCCGCTTTTTATCTGGTCGTAGGCGGCGTTTATCTCGTGCATTTTCTTCTCCGCTTCAGGGTCGCCGGGGTTGAGGTCGGGATGGTATTTCTTGGTCAGCTCTCTGTATGCTTTTTTTATCTCATCATCGCTCGCATCGCGTGACACGCCGAGGACCTTGTAGGGATCCTGATACATTTAGGAATCCTTTCCTTCTTTTTTATATTTTCTGTCAAACTGCGTCCACAATCCGTCGCACAGGATATTTTTTATTATCATCGCATCCTGCACGATAGGAAGCTTATCAAAATAATAAACACATTCGCCAAGCTGCATTTTGAGTATATCGCGGAAGCGCTGCTCGTTGTCAAGCCCGTAATAGCGGCGAAAGGGGTTATAGCTGTTTGTAACGGCGTCGCGGTCAAGATCCATGCAGGCGTCCATCAGATACACCGTCCTGCCGAGAGCGTGCGCCATGCGGTACATGGTGTCGCTCCACCGGTCGTTCTTCCAGACGAATATCTCGCCCATCAGCCGCCCGAAGCAGTCCGCCGCCTCGTCGGGCGCTTCACGCTTTTCGCGCTCGATCTGCCGCAGCGCGGCTATGGACCTTTCCATCTCACCGCACTGTCTCGGATACTGAGCTTTGATTTTTTCGTAGCCCTGTTTCAGTGCCTTTGCGCCCGCAAGTCCGGTGAGTTTGCCCTCGTCGTCCCAGTCGTCAAGACACTTGAGATACGCAAGGGCGACATTCATGTCGGCGGCGTAATCCGTCGCCTCCGTTCTGACCCAATCTTGCGCGTTTTTCGGGTGACGGATACAGCGATCCACGCCCGAAAGCTCCTCCGGCTCGTACAGGCCGCCCAGAATCAGCACCAGAAGCGTCATATCATAGTTCAGCGTCAGGCGCGACAGCTCCCCATGTCTCTGCTTGAGACTGCGGCACAGCCCGCAGTAGCAGGCCGTGTATCTTTTAAGCTGCTGCTCCTCAAGCATTTTCGGCGCGGCGACAAGATACCCGAACATACTCAGGTTTTCCCCGTGAAGGACGTGCCGCACTTGCGGCAGACTATCTTGATGCGCCCGTGTCCTCTCGGCACTCTGAGCGTCGTTTTGCACGAGGGGCAGACGAAAAACTTATAGTCCTTCCTCTGCACCCAGCGTTCCCTGCCCACGCGAAGCGACGCCTCAACCCTGTATTTCAGGCGCAGATACCTTGTGTTCTCGTCACGCCGCTTATTCAGATTGCGCGAGAGCATTCTGAAATAGGTGTAGCAAATCAGCAGGATTATTACCGGCGATATGAAGCGTCCTATGCTTCTGGAAAGCACCGTTGAGACGACAATGAGGACAAGCTCCACCACCAACAGAAACATATTAAATTGGTCGTTGCCGTTTCTCCCGGCCATGAATCTTATAAGCTTCTCCCTCATCCTGAGCCTCCGACTGCCTGTACTTTTCCATATGATTTTATCACAAGCGTGCAAACATTTGTCAACTAATTGTAAATAAGTGTGCTCCGCTCCCGGTTCACTTTTTGTTTTTCTCTTTCAGTGAAAGCTCTATGATCTTCTCGCAAAGCTCTGCGTAGCTGAGTCCCTCAAGCTTTGCGGCCTTGGGAATAAGGCTGTTCGGCGTCATGCCGGGCAGAGTGTTCACCTCCAGGCAGTACGCCTTTCCGTCGTCGGAAAGAATGAAATCCGTCCTTGAATAAACTGACAGCCCCAGTGCGTTATGCAGCTTCAGTGCCGCCTCACCGATAAGCTTATGCTCCTGCTCGGTTATTCTTGCGGGGCAAATCTCCCTCGCGCCCTCGTCGCCGCTCTGGTACTTTGCAACATAGTCGAAGGTGCCGCCCTCCGGCGGGACGATCTCAATGGCGTTGAGGTATTTCCCGTCAAGCACGGGCACGGTAAGCTCGCGCCCCTTGATCTTCTCCTCCACAAGCACGCGGTTTCCGAATTTGAGTACGTTCCTGAGCGCCCTCTCAAGTTCCTCGCGTGTATCCGGAAGCTCGACCCCGATGGATGAGCCGCCCACTATCGTCTTTACGGCGCAGGGAACGGGCAGTGTGTCAAGCAGGCCGGGAATATCCTCCTCGGCGTAGCAAAGCTCCGTCCACTTCGCGTTCATCACGCCGCAGCTGTCCATGATGCGTTTTGTTACTGCCTTGTCCATTGCCATGCCGCTGCTGAGCGGGCCGGAGCCTGTATAAGGCACGCCGAGCAAATCGAGCGCCGCCTGAATCTTGCCGTCCTCCCCGTCCGCGCCGTGCAGGCCGAGGAACACGATATCGGCAAGCCTGCATATCTCAAGTACGTTCCTGCCGAGTCTGCTCGGACTTTTATCCTTGCGCGACGCCTTGACCGCTTCGAGGTCGGGCGCCTCCTTCTCAACGCAGACGGAGCCGCAGAAGCCGTCCTCCGCGTCAAACGCGTCCTCAAGTTTACCCTCGTAATCCTCAAGGCCGAGGAACATATCCACAAATATCGCCTTATGCCCGACGCTTCTGAGCGCTCTGCAAACCGAGGTGCTCGTCACCAGCGATACCTGACGTTCGGTGCTTA
>CAMEHJ010000040.1 GCA_945917385.1 uncultured bacterium | reverse complement strand
GCCAGAGATGAGCTTGACCTCAAGAGGCGCGTTCTTGTCGTGACGGACGAGGGCGTACCCGAATGCTACGCACAGAAAATTGCCGCGCAGTGCAAAGCGCCCGTCGTTGTGACCGTGCCGCAGGGCGAGGGCAGCAAGAGCATGGAGACGCTTCAGGTGCTGCTTAAAACAATGCTTGACGCTTCCTTTACCAGAAAGGATTGCGTCGTCGCCGTCGGCGGCGGGGTGGTGGGCGACCTCAGCGCGTTTGTGGCCAGCATATATATGCGCGGCATAGATTTTTATAATATTCCGACAACGCTGCTTTCTCAGGTGGATTCCTCCATCGGCGGCAAAACGGCGGTAAACTTCGGCGGAGTGAAGAACATTGTCGGCTCCTTCTACCAGCCGAAAAAGGTGATTATCGACCCGGACACGCTGAAAACGCTCAGCCGGAGGCAGCTCATGGCGGGGCTTGCCGAGTCAATCAAAATGGCGGCAACCTCCGATAAGGCGCTGTTTGAGCTGATTGAAAACAGCGAGGATCTGACACGCGACCTCACCGAGATAATCAGGCGCTCGCTTTGCATAAAGCGCGATGTGGTCGAAATCGACCCCCACGAAAAGGGACTGCGCAAGGTGCTGAACTTCGGCCACACCATAGGCCACGCTGTCGAGGGCTTTAACGAGGGCAGATACTACCACGGCGAGTGCGTTGCGCTCGGCATGCTGCCCTTGTCTGCCGGCGAGGCGAGGGAGAGAATAAGGAGGGTACTTGAAAAGTATTCTCTTCCCACAAGGATTGAGCAGACGAAGGCGGAGCTTTTGCCCTATATCATGCACGATAAAAAGATGCAGGCGGAATTTGTCACGGCGGTCTGCGTGGACGAGATAGGCTCGTTCAGCTTCAGAGACGTGAGACCCGCCGAGCTGCTTGACGGTTTGGAGACATTAGAATGAAAAACACTTTCGGACAGAGCGTTTCCGTTACCCTATTCGGTGAAAGCCACGGCGAAATGATAGGCGCGGTTATCGACGGACTTGCCCCCGGCATAGCCGTCAGCGAGGACTTTATCGCCCTCCAGCTTTCCCGCAGACGCCCCGCGTCGTTGATAGATACCCCGAGACGGGAGCAGGATAACTTCAGAATAGTAAGCGGCGTGTTCTCCGGCAGAACCACCGGCACTCCGATAACCATTCTCATCCCAAACGAGAATACACGCAGTAAGGATTATGACTACGGCAGGGCAAGACCCTCCCACGCCGATTACAGCGCCTACTGCAAGTATCACGGCTATGAGGACTACCGGGGCGGCGGACATTTCTCCGGCCGCGTCACGGCGGCGCTCACCGCCGTCGGGGGCATTCTCATCCCGGCGCTCGGAGGTATCGGCGTTTCGGTAGGTACGCATATTCTCACCTGCGGCGGCGTTGATGACAGGAAATTTGAAAACATTGCGGAGGATATCGCAAAGCTGAATAGAAGCCTGTTCCCGGTGCTTGACGAGACTTGTGAAGCCAAAATGTCGGAGCGGATAATGGACGCGAGAAATTCGCTCGACAGTGTCGGCGGCATAACGCAGACCGCGATAAACGGGCTTGTCCCGGGTGTGGGCGAGCCGTGGTTTGACAGCATAGAGAGCGTACTATCCCACGCGATATTCAGCATCGGCGGCATCAAGGGCATCGAGTTCGGCGCGGGCTTTGCCGGAACAAAGCTGCGCGGCAGCGAGTTTAACGACGGCCTGAGACTCAGCAATGGAAGAGTCGTCACCGAGAGCAACAATAACGGCGGCATAAACGGCGGCATCTCAAACGGAATGCCCATAATCTTCAACTGCGCCGTAAAGCCAACGCCCTCGATTGCAAGAGCACAGCACACGGTTGATTTTCTTAAAATGGAGCAGACCGACATTGAGATACACGGCCGGCATGACCCCGCGATCATCCGCAGGATATGCCCCGTTATCGACAGCGTTGCCGCGATAGCGCTGTGTGACATTCTCGCCCAGCGCTTCGGAACCGACGTATTTACGAAAGGAGTAAACTAATGCAGTACGGACTTATCGGAGAACACCTCACGCACAGCTATTCCTGTGAGATACACGGCAAGATTGCAGACTATCATTACGAGCTGTGCGAGCTTCGCCCGGACGAGCTTGACGCATTTCTGCGTGAGCCGGAGTTCAAAGCCATAAACGTCACCATCCCGTATAAGCAGAGCGTTATTCCTTATCTCTACTATATCTCCGACAAGGCAAAGAGCATTGGGGCTGTCAATACCATCGTCAACCGAGACGGGAAGCTTTACGGCTACAATACCGACTTCATGGGCATGGAAGCGCTGTTTGAGCACATGGGCGTCTCGGTCACGGGTAAAAAGGTGCTGATTCTCGGCACGGGCGGCACATCCAGAACCGCCCGCGCGGTGGCGGAGGCACTCGGCGCACGCGAGATACTCAAGGTATCCAGAAAGAGCGGGGAGGGAGTCATCACCTACGATGAGGCGCTGTCAAAACATAACGACGCCGAAATAATCATCAACACCACCCCAGTCGGTATGTTCCCGAAGTCCGACGCAAGGCCGATAGATATCTCAGGCTTTACAAAGCTTGAGGGCATACTCGACGCTATCTATAACCCGCTTCGCACAAATCTCGTACAGGACGGGCAGGAGCGCGGCATCCCCGCGTCGGGCGGACTGTATATGCTCTCCGGGCAGGCGGTGTTCGCATCCGCCATATTTCAGGGTATAGAAACCGACACTAAGCTCATTGACACCGCCTATAACGTGGTGCTCGGCCAGAAGCGCAATATCGTGCTCATCGGCATGCCCTCCTGCGGCAAAACCACCGTCGGCAAAATGCTCGCACAGCAGACCGGTATGGAGCTTATCGACACCGACGAGCTTATAACGGAGCGCGTCGGCAGTATAGCTGACTTCATCCGCACCGAGGGCGAGACGGCTTTCCGAAATGTGGAGAGCGAGGTTATAAAGTCCATAGCCGACAAAAGCGGATGTATCATCGCAACGGGCGGCGGCTCGGTACTCAGACATGAGAATGTCCGCGCCCTCAAGCATAACGGCGTTGTGGTTTTCCTTGACCGCGCGCTCGAAAATCTCATCACGACCGACGACCGCCCGCTGTCATCGAGCAGAGCGGCGCTCCGGAAGAGGTATGAAGAGCGCTATGATATATACCGCGCCTCCGCCGATGTGATAATCGACGCGAACACGGACATTGAGGAAGAAGTTAAGAATCTTCGAGGGGAAATCGGGAAATGAAACTGCTCATATTAAACGGCGCAAATATAAACATGCTCGGCATCCGTGAGCCGGATATCTACGGCAGACAGAGCTTTCAGGACCTTATAAATTCCGTGCAGGCTCATGCCGACGAAAAAGGCGTGCAGGTGGAGTTTTATCAGTCAAACCACGAGGGCGATCTGGTGGACGCGATACAGAGGGCATATTTTGACGGGACAGACGGCATAGTCTTTAACCCCGGCGCCTATACCCACACGAGCCTTGCGATAGCGGACGCCGTGAAGGCCGTCGGTATCCCGACGGTGGAGGTGCATATTTCCGCCGTCGAAAAGCGCGAGGCGTTCCGGCAGGTAAGCTATATACGAGACGTCTGCGTTCATACGATAACCGGGCAGGGGATAGCGGGCTACAATCAGGCCGTTGACTACCTCGCGGAAAATTACGGGAAATAACTATGAATATAAAAATTAAACCCTGCACTCTCTCCGGCAGAATACAGGCGCCTCCGTCAAAAAGCTACGCGCACAGACTGCTCATCTGTGCCGCGCTCGCAGACGGAAAGAGTACGGTTCACGGTATCTCGGAGAGCGAGGATATGTGCGCGACGCTCGACTGCATTTCCGCCCTCGGTGTGAAAGCGGACAGGAACGGGAAAAGCGTCGCGGTGCACGCCGGAAACAGAGCCTTGACCGGGAACGAGTTTCACTGCCGTGAGAGCGGGAGCACACTGCGCTTTTTCATCCCCATTGCCCTTGCCTGCGGCAATGAGGCGGTGTTTACCGGCACAAAGCGGCTTATGGAGCGCGGTGTCGGCATATACGAAACCCTTTTCGGAGAAAAGGGAACAGAGATTGAAAAGACGGATGAGAGCATCCGCTTTCGCGGCAGACTCACGCCGGGCAGCTATGCTCTGCGCGGAGATGTCAGCAGTCAGTTTGTAAGCGGACTATTGTTCGCGCTGCCGCTTCTTGACGGGGACAGCGTGATAAAAGTCCTTCCGCCCGTCGAGAGCAGGAAGTATATCGACATAACCATCGACGCGATGCGTTTTTTCGGCGTTGAGGTATCGGAGACGGAGGAGAATACTTTTTTCGTCCGCGGACGGCAGAGCTACCGCGCCAAAGAGGCTTTCGTCGAGGGCGACTGGTCAAATGCCGCCGCGCTCTACGGCTTCAACGCCCTCGGCGGGAGTCTCACGATAGACGGCCTTAACGAGAACAGTATCCAGGGTGACAGGGCTTGCATTGAGATCATAAACAGGTTAAACTATAATAATACGGTCATTGACCTGTCAAACTGCCCGGACCTCGGCCCTGTGATGTTTGCCCTCGCCGCGGCGAAAAACGGCGCGGTTTTCACCGGCACAAGGCGGCTCAGAATCAAGGAGAGCGACCGCGCTCAGGCAATGGCGGACGAGCTATCCAAGTTCGGCATAAATGTCATCGTTGAAGAAAACAGCGTTACTATTGAAAAATCCACGCTCAGAGCGCCGACAGAGCTGCTTGATTCGCATAACGACCACAGGATCGTCATGGCGATGACACTGCTTGCAAGCCTGACCGGCGGCGAGATATGCGGCGCGGAGGCCATCCGCAAGAGCTATCCGGAGTTCTTCCGGGTGCTTGAAAAAGCGGGATTGGAGACGGAACATGGAATTTGATAAAAATACAAAGGTACTTATAGTCGGCCTCGGTCTCATGGGCGGCACCTACGCACAGGCGCTGTCCGACGAGGGCTTTGAGGTCGGCGCGATAGCGAGACGCAAGGAGACGCTTGACTTTGCACTTGATAAAGGCTGGATAAAGAGCGGGCGCACAACGGCGGACGAGGACTATATAAGAGAGTTTGACCTCATCGTTTTTGCGCTCTATCCGCACATTTTCCTTGAATGGCTCAGAGAGAACCAGCACTGCATAAAGCCCGGCGCACTGCTGACCGACGTTACCGGCGTCAAGCGCAGTATTGTGTACGAGGTACAGAATATGCTCCGCGACGACCTTGAGTTTATCGGCGCACACCCGATGGCGGGGCGCGAGAGAAGCGGCGTTGAGTACGCCGAAAAGGAAGTTTTTCTCGGCGCGAACTATATCGTAACTCCTACCGCGAAGAACACCGAGGCGGCAATCACCGCCTGTGAGGAGCTTGGCCGCACGCTCGGCTTCAAGACCGTCTGCCGTCTCTCCCCGGAGGAGCATGACGAGATGGTCGGCTTTTTGTCTCAGCTTACGCACGTTATCGCCGTCGCGCTGATGGTATGCAAGGACTCGACAAAGCTTGCCGACTATACCGGTGACTCGTTCAGAGACTTAACAAGAATTGCCAAGGTAAACGACGAAATGTGGACGGAGCTGTTTCTGCTCAACAAGGACGAGCTTCTGAACCAGATGGACGTATTTACCGAGAAAATGGCGCAGCTTCGTGAGAGCATCGTAAACGACGACGCCGACAGCATCCGAGCCATGATGCGCCTGTCCAAAAAGAGAAGAGAGTATTTTGATAAATAAGAGGATAAAAAGCTATGAACATGGAATTTAAGCGCAGACTCCCGAACGCCCAGACCGTAAAGGATATGTACTCCATTACGGAGGAGATGGCGGA
Source organism: uncultured bacterium (assembly GCA_945917385.1). The sequence continues at coordinate 2,077 of CAMEHJ010000040.1, read as the reverse complement.
GAAAAAGAAAGCGCGCGACGTGATAATTAAAGATATACTCGCGGGACGTGACAAGCGCCTGCTTCTCATCATCGGCCCCTGCTCCGCCGACCGTGAGGACTCGGTGCTTGACTATATCGGCCGTCTGCGCACGGTGCAGGACCAGGTGAAGGATAAAATCGTCATCATCCCGCGCATCTACACCAATAAGCCCCGCACGACCGGCGACGGCTATAAGGGAATGCTCCATCAACCTGACCCGAACAGCTCTCCCGATATGCTCAAGGGTATTATCGCAATCCGCAAGATACACATGAAAGCGCTGGAGCAGACCGGTTTTTCCTGCGCGGACGAGATGCTTTACCCCGAAAACCATTTCTATTTGTCCGATATGCTGTCGTATGTGGCGGTCGGCGCGCGTTCCGTCGAAAACCAGCAGCACCGCCTTACGGCGAGCGGACTTGATATCCCCGTCGGCATGAAGAACCCGACAGGCGGTATTCTCTCCGTTATGATGAACTCCATCACCGCCGCGCAGCACCCCCACACCTTCGTTTATGCGGGCTGGGAGGTACAGACCAAGGGCAATCCCTACGCCCACGCCATTCTGCGCGGCTCTTCCAATAAGCATGGGCGCAGTATCCCAAACTACCATTATGAAGACCTAATGCTGCTCCATGAACTTTATTCTGCATCGGGGCTTGAAAACCCCTCGGTCATCGTGGACTGCAACCACGCAAACTCCGGCAAGCAGTGGCAGGAGCAGCCGAGAATCGCCAAAGAAATACTTCACAGTATGCGCCATTCCGAGGATATCAACCGTCTGGTCAAGGGGCTTATGATAGAGTCATATATCGAGGACGGCGCGCAGAAGCCGGAGTGCGGGGTTTACGGCAAGTCGATAACCGACCCCTGTCTCGGCTGGGAAAAGACCGAAAAGCTCATTTTCGAGCTTGCGGATACAGTCTGAAAAAAGAGGTGCTTAAAATGCTGCCCGAAAATATGGTTCAGCTCGGCGAATGCCGACAGATAATCCGTGAGATTGCGGCATACGGGACCGCGAGAAAACAGGTGATAGGCGAGGACAAGGTGTTTGACTTCAGTATCGGCAATCCGAGCGTGCCCTCCCCCAAAAAAGTGAACGAGAGCATTATAGACTTTGTCACCAATATGAGAAGTATCGACCTGCACGGCTATACCGCCTCTGCCGGCGCGGTCTGCGCGCGCAAAGCCGCGGCAAAGACCGAGAGCGCTCGTGCGGGCTATGACATCCCTATGGACTGCGTTTACATGACCTGCGGCGCGGCGGCCTCGCTCACGATTACCATAAAGGCGCTGTGCAATCCGGGGGACAAGGTCGTCGTGCTCGCTCCGTTCTTCCCGGAGTACAAGGTGTTTATCGAGAACGCGGGCGCGGAGATGGTCATTGTTCCGCCCGCCGACCTCAGTATGCAGCCGGATATGAAAGCACTTGAAAGCGCGCTTGACGAGCGCGTGAAGGCGGTCATCATCAATTCCCCCAATAACCCCTCCGGCGCGATACTCAGCGAAAAAACGCTTACCGTTATGGGCGAGATGTTTACAAAGGCTAAGGAAAAGTATGGGCATGAGCTGTTCATCATCGCGGACGAGCCGTACAGAGAGCTTATATACGACGGGAAGGAAGTCCCCTTTGTCCCGAACTTCTACCCCGATACCCTGATTTGCTATTCTTACAGCAAGTCACTGTCCCTGCCCGGCGAGCGTATCGGATATGTCCTCGTTCCGCCGTGTGTGAGCGCGCATGACAAGGTCTTTGCCGCGGTATTCGGCGCGGGCCGCTCGCTCGGCTATGTCTGCGCGCCGAGCCTTATGCAGTATGTGATCTCCCGCTGCTACGACGAAAAGCCTGATGTCGCCGCCTATGACAGAAACCGTGATTTGCTCTGCGGTGCACTGACTGAGTACGGCTTTGAATGCGTCAGACCCGAAGGCGCATTCTATCTGTTCGTCAAGGCGCCGAACGGTGACGCCGTAGAATTCTGTGAGCTTGCAAAGAAGTACGAGCTGCTGTTTGTACCGTCGGATCAATTCGGGGTTGAGGGCTATGTCCGCATTG